>JAHEXN010000220.1 GCA_023252095.1 Actinomycetes bacterium
CCCGGACGTCGTGCCGACGCGCGATCTCAGCGACGTGCACGAGCTCGGGCCGCCCCGGGGCGATCGAGGTCGGGTTGTGCGGGTTGCAGAGCAGAAAGGTCGCACGACCGGCGTGGGCCGCGAAGGCTTCGTCGAGCCGATCAAGGTCGAGGAGCCAGTTCTCGCCCAGCGGCACGTCGACCTGCCGCGCACCCACCAGAGCAACGGCGTCGAAGAACGGCGGGTAGACCGGCGGGGTCACGATCACGACGGCGCGACGGGTCAGGCGCAGCGCCTCGACGACCCCCGTCATGACGTCGGCCACGGGCAGTGCGACACCGGGTTCCCACGCCCAACGCCCGTGGGCGAACGCCCGGAACGCGTCGGCGAGCGCACCGTCCTCCGTGGGGTAGCCGAGGTCGCCCGAGGCAGCGACGTCCTCCAGCACTCGGGTCACGGCCGGGGCAAGGGGAGCGTCCATCTCCGCGACCCAGAGCGGCAGGACGTCGGGGCCATGCGCCGACCACTTCAGGCTGGTCCGGGCCCGAAGATCCAGCAGGGACAGCTCGCGCAGCGGTCGCATGGGGCCATCGTCCCGCAGTCGCCCACGAGGGGCATGGCGAGGCTGCTTCCGAGCCAATCATCCGCCGCCCGGAGCCCGGCAGGGTCCCCCGCGACGAGCGGCGACGCGACGCGTCCCGGTAGACTGGACGTCGGATGATCACCCTGCTGACTGCGCACCTCGTTGCCGCAGCGGGGGCCCCTGCCCTGGTCCGACTCCTCGACCGCCGGGCGTTCCTGGTGCTCGCCTTGGTGCCGGCCGCGTGCTTCGCGTGGCTACTTCCCCAGGTCGTGGCCGGCGACCTCGTGACGCAGGACGTCGAGTGGGTTCCCGGCCTGGGGCTGGACATCTCGCTGCGCCTGGGCGAGGTCAGCGGGCCGTTCTCCCTCCTGGTCACGGGCGTCGGCGCGCTCGTGCTGTTCTACTGCGGCTGGTACTTCAAGCCCGGCGACACCGAGATCTGGCGCTTCAGCGCGGTCTTCACGGCCTTCGCGGGTGCGATGCTCGGCCTCGTCCTGTCCGACAACGTCTATCTGCTCTACGTGTTCTGGGAGCTCACGACGGTCCTGTCGTACCTGCTCGTGGGACACAACCCCGAGCGCCGCGCCAACCGCCGCGCCGCCATGAACGCGCTGCTCGTCACGACGCTCGGCGGGCTGGCGATGCTCGCGGGTCTGGTGATCCTGCACCTCACGTCGGGCTCGCCACTGCTGAGCGAGATCGTCGCGAATCCGCCCGAGGCCACCACCGCGGTGCAGGTCGCCGTCGCCCTGGCACTCGTCGGCGCCGTCTCGAAGTCGGCGCTCGTCCCGTTCCACTTCTGGCTGCCGGGCGCGATGGCCGCACCCACCCCGGTCAGCGCCTACCTTCACGCCGCGGCCATGGTCAAGGCCGGCATCTTCCTGGTCGCCGTGCTGGCGCCGGCCTATGCCGACCTCGCGTGGTGGCGCCCCGTGCTCGTGACCCTCGGCCTCGTCACGATGGTCGTCGGCGGCCTGCGGGCGCTGCGCCAGTACGACGTCAAGCTCCTCCTCGCGTACGGCACCGTCAGCCAGCTCGGGTTCCTGACCCTGATCGCCTCGATCGGCACGCGCTCGGCCGCCGTCGCCGGCCTGGCGATGGTCGTGGCTCACGCGCTCTTCAAGTCCACCCTGTTCCTCGTGGTCGGCATCATCGACCGCAGCGCGGGCACCCGCGACCTCCGCGACCTGTCCGGCCTGTGGCGCCTGCTGCCCTGGCCGTTCGCTGCGGCCGTCGTGGCCGGCGCCTCGATGGCCGGTATCCCGCCCGCCTTCGGCTTCGTCGCGAAGGAGGCCGTGCTCGCGTCCATCGAGGACCTCGGCACCGACACCGGCGCCGGCTGGGGCGTGGTGGCCCTCGGCGGCATCGTGGTCGGCACGATCCTCACGGTCGCGTACACCGCCCGGTTCGTCTGGGGCGCGTTCGCCACCAAGGCCGACGTTCCGCCGTGCGACATCATGCGTCGCTCGCCGTGGTTCGTCGTCCCGCCCGTGATCCTCGCCGCGGCCTCGATCGTCGCCGGGTTCGCGGGTCCGTGGTTCACCGAGATCCTCGGCCGCGCCGGCGAGGCGTACCCCGCAGGAGCCCACGAGCTCGAGCTCACGCTGTGGCACGGCGTCAACCTGCCACTCCTGCTCTCGCTCACGACGATCGTGCTCGGCATCGCGCTGTTCGTGGCCCGTCGCCCCGTCGCCGCGGTCCAGCACGCGCTGACCGACCGGCTGCCGATGCCCGACGCCGAGCAGTCGTACTACGCCGTGGTGCGCGGGGTCGAGCGCGTGTCGATCGAGCTCACGGGCCGGGTGCAGCGTGGTTCACTGCCGTTCTACCTCGGCACGATCATCGTGGTGCTGGCCCTCGTGCCGGGCTCGATGCTCGTCCGCGCGTTCGCCCTCCGCGAGGGCGAGCTACGCCTGGACTTCGCCGACCGTCCCGCCCAGGTCGTGGTCGTGGCGCTCGTGGTCGTGGCAGCCATCGCCGCGGTCCGCTCGCGCCGCCGCCTGCGCGCCGTGCTGCTCGTGGGGGTCACGGGCTACGGCACCGCGATGCTGTTCGTGCTGCACGGCGCGCCCGACCTCGCCCTGACCCAGGTGCTCGTCGAGACGTTCCTGCTCGTCACGTTCGTCCTGGTGCTGCGGCGGCTCCCCCCGTTCTTCTCCGAGCGACCGTTCACGGCCGACCGCTGGGTGCGCGTCACGGCCGGCGTCGTCGTGGGCGGCGTCGTGGCCGGGCTCGCGTTGCTCACGGCCGCCTCCCGCACGGCTGAGCCCATCGGACCCCGCTTCGCCGAGCCCGCCGTGAGCTACGGCGGCGGCTACAACATCGTCAACATCACGCTCGTCGACATCCGCGCCTGGGACACCCTCGGGGAGCTGTCGGTCCTGGTCGTCGCGGCCACGGGCGTCGCCAGCCTGATCCACCTGCTCACCGACCGGGCCGAGCGCATCACGCGAGTCCCGGCGGACTCAGGCTAGCAGCGGTGGCTCCAGCGGGTCGAGTCCGTGCGCTCCGCGCGCCGCTCGGTGGTCTTCGAGGTCGTGACCCGGCTGGTCTTCCACGCCGTCATCATCTACTCGATCTACATCATGCTCGTGGGCCACTACGAGCCCGGCGGAGGCTTCGCCGGCGGCCTGATCGCCGGACTCGCGCTGATGGTGCGGTACCTCGTGGGCGGGCGCAAGGAGCTCGACGCCGCCGCGCCCGTCGACGCCGGCCTCGTGCTCGGCCTCGGCCTGGCCGTCGCGGCCCTCGCCGGCCTGCTCCCGACACTGCTCGGTGGAGGCGTCCTGCAGAGCGCGATCATCGACATCCCGCTCGGTCCGCTCGGCGAGCTGCACCTCGTCACGTCGGTCTTCTTCGACATCGGCGTCTACCTCGTCGTGATCGGCCTGGCGCTCGACGTGCTCCGCAGCCTTGGCGGCGGCATCGACCAGCACGTCGCCGACGAGGACGAGGCGGTGGGCGTGTGAACGAGCACGTGACCCCGCCGGCTGAGGTGCGAGGAGCCCTGGCGACGAGCCTCGAAGCCACAGACCCCTACGCGGCGGACGATCGGATGGTGAGGACGTCATGAGCGTCGACCTGGCCCTGATCATCGCGATCGGCGTGCTCGTGGCGTGCGGCACGACGCTCGTGCTGGAGCGCAGCCTGACGCGCATCCTCGTGGGATTCGTCCTGCTCGGCAACGGCGTCAACCTGTTCTTCATCGTCGCCTCCGGCCCGCCCGGCGCCGCCCCCATCGTGGGAGCGTCCGACGAGCGCATGGCTGACCCGCTGCCCCAGGCCATGGCGCTCACCGCCATCGTCATCACGCTGGGCGTCACCGCGTTCGGGCTCGCGCTGGCCTATCGCACGTGGCAGCTCGAGGGGCACGACGACGTGCAGGACGACGTCGAGGACGCCCTCGTGATCCGGCGCGCCGAGCGCGACGACACCTCGGCCAGCTTCGACGAGGTCGACGAGTCGCTCCCCGAGGAGGAGGGCGCCGACCTCCCGGCGGTCGACGACGAGGTCACGCGCGAGAACGACGAGGACCACGAGAGCCCCGACGACGGAGACCCCCGATGAACCACCTCGCGAGCCAGCTCGTGCTGGTGCCGGTCATCCTGCCGCTGCTCGGCGCGGGCCTCTGTCTGGCGTTCGGCCGCTCGGCCCGCGCGCAGCGCATCATCAGCATCGTGACGCTGTCGATCGTCGTCGTCGCGGCGGGCGCCCTGCTCTGGCGCGCCGACCAGTTCGGCCCGCAGGCCGTCAACGTCGGCGGCTGGCCCGCCGAGCTCGGCATCAGCCTCGTCGCCGACCGGCTCTCGGCACTGCTGCTCGTGGTCTCCACGGTCGTGACGCTGTCGGTGCTGCTGTACTCCTTCGGCCAGGGCATCGTCGAGTTCGGGCGCGACACCCCGCTGTCGGTCTTCCACCCGACCTTCCTGGTGCTGAGCGCGGGCGTCTCGGCGGCCTTCCTGTCGGCCGACCTGTTCAACCTGTTCGTCGGCTTCGAGATCCTGCTGGCCGCGAGCTACGTGCTGATCACCCTGGGCGGCACCGAGGCGCGCGTCCGCGCGGGCACGATCTACGTCATCGTCAGCCTGATCTCGTCGGTGCTGTTCCTGATCTCGATCGCCGCGGTCTACGCCGCCACTGGCACGGTCAACCTCGCGGCCCTGCCCGAGCGCATCGCGGCCCTGCCCGAGCCGCTCCAGCTCGTGCTGCAGCTCATGCTGCTGCTCACGTTCTCGATCAAGGCCGCGGTCTTCCCGCTGTCTGCCTGGCTGCCTGACTCCTACCCCACCGCCCCGGCGCCGGTCACGGCGGTGTTCGCGGGACTGCTCACCAAGGTCGGCATCTACGCGATCATCCGCGTGCAGACCACGGTGTTCCCCGACCAGCCGCTGCGCACGCTCCTGCTGTGCGCCGCGATCCTCACGATGGTCGTCGGCATCCTCGGCGCGGTCGCGCAGTCCGACATCAAACGTCTGCTGTCGTTCACGCTCGTGAGCCACATCGGCTACATGCTGTTCGGCATCGCCCTCGCGACCGAGGCGGGCTACGCCGGCGCGATCTTCTACGTCGTCCACCACATCACGGTGCAGACGGCCCTGTTCCTGGTCGCGGGGTTGATCGAGTACCGCACCGGCACGACCCAGCTGGACCGGCTCGGCGGGCTCGCGCGCGCGGCTCCGGTCCTGGCCGTCCTGTTCTTCGTCCCGGCCATGAACCTGGCCGGCATCCCTCCGTTCTCGGGGTTCCTCGGCAAGCTCGCCCTGATCCAAGCCGGAACCGAGTCGGGCGACTGGCTCGCCTACTCGGGTGTCGGTGCAGGCCTGGCCGTGAGCCTGCTGACGCTCTACGCCGTCGCGAAGGCCTGGAACCGTGCCTTCTGGCAGCCGCGCGACGAGCACGTCGACGACGACGTGCCTTCGACCGGTGCCCTGCACCCCGGGCAGAACACCGTCACGGAGGACAAGGTCCTGCGACTCCCCCGCGGCATGGCCCTGCCGACCCTCGCCCTCGTGGCGTTCTCGGTGGCGCTCACGGTGGCCGCCGGACCGCTCATCGGCGTCAGCCAGCGCGCGGCCGACGAGCTCGTGGAGCGCACCCCCTACATCGACGCCGTGCTGGGTGATGTGCCGTGATCCGGTGGACCGCCGTCGTCGGCCTGACCCTGCTGTGGCTCCTGATGTGGGGCGACGTCACCCCGGTTCTCGTGGTGGGCGGCCTGCTCGTGTCCCTCGTGGTGCTCGTCGTCTTCCCGTTCCCGAAGGCCGACTGGGGTGGATCGTTCCGCCCCTGGCCGTTCGCGGTGCTGGTGGCGCGATTC
>JAHEXN010000221.1 GCA_023252095.1 Actinomycetes bacterium
TGACGCTCTGGGCCTTCTCGGACGAGCTGTTCTTCTTCAAGGTGCCGGGCAGTGTGCAGAACGCACAGGGCGTCTACATGTCGGGCACGTCCATGGTCCAAGCGCTCGAAGTTGCCGTGGAGTGGGCAGGGCAGGCCAAGGCCAACCGCGCCATCCTCCTGGCAACGGACGGGGTGCCCACCACGTGCCGCGCCCATCACTCGACCGGGAGTGCCCTCGGGGACATCACGCTCCTGCTCAAGGAAGCCCGTGGTTCGAATATCGTGCTCTCCATCCTGGCCGTGGGCGCCAAGTCCTCGGCCCCGGTCTACGACCAGGTCTTCGGGAAGGGGCAGTACGGGTTGGTCGAGACACTGGTCGACATGCGCGATGCCCTGCCCGAGACTGCCCGCGTGCTCGTGGAGGCTCACCTTGCCAAGTCGGCAAGGTGACGCCCTGCGCGTGTGCGCTTAGCCTACATTCGTGCATCTGCCCGAGCACTGCGAGGCGTACTTGGAGCGCATGGCGCGCCTCCACTCGACGCGCAAGATCGTCGTCACGCCCATGGAAGTGCTGGTCGCCCTGGTCGAGACCGCGATTGCCGACGAGGGCATCCACGACCCGGGCGGCTTCGACGTGCCGCTCAGCCCCCTCCGTAGGGAGATTGTCCAGGCGGAGTCCGAGGCCCGGACAGCAAGGCTCCTGCCGCGCGAAGCGGTACAGATCGCGTGCGTGGTGGCAAAGGCTGCCGGAGCTGGTCCCGCGTCGCTTCGCCCACGAGGAGCCCGGCGGCAATAGCGGCCGCGCCGCCCAGGAGGGGTTCGACGTGATGCAGCAAGGGCGTAGGGGTCTCGCCCACCTTGGTCGTGTTGGCCGAGAAGGGCGCCACGGGGCTGTTGGCGATGGGCTTGCCGGCCCCGAGGTTGGGCAAGATACGCGCGCCGGGGCGTGGGGTCCCCTGGGGCTTGGGCACGTTCTTGCTGGGGAGCAGGTTGGCGCCGGCACGCAGGGGCAGCAAGGGCAGCGCGGGCTTGGGGGGCAGTCCCAGGGCATGCTTCTCCAGCTCTGCGAAGCACGCTTCCCAGGTACCCGGGGGGAAGCTCGCCAGGAAGCTCGGCACCGTGCGTGCCTCGACTACAGCGCCAGCGTGTCGGCCAGGATCCCGCTGATGAGGCCGACGCTCTTGACGGCGATGGGCAGGAAGCGCTCGAACTGGACCTGTGCCCCTTCCTGGATGACGACGCCCATGGCGTCGGTGCCGATGTTGTGCGCCGGGATGTACGCGGACTCGAGGTAGCCCGCGCCCAGCGTGTCCTCGTTGCTGTCCTTGAACATCATCATCAGGCCGACCGGCTGCTTGAACAGGTCGCTGGCCAGGTTGAGGAAGATGTTCTCGTAGCCGGGGGGGACGATGACGTCGTGCGGGTTGTCGACCGTGGCCGAGCCGACGTTCGTGAACACCGGGGCCACCAGCGTCGCCGGTACCAGGTCCTGGTAGTACGCGTAGAGCACGCGGAGCAGCGAGGGGCCGTGGTAGAGCACGCGGTTCAACGAGAGCTGGCCCACCGTGCGGCCCGGGATGAAGTAGCTACGCTCCGAGCCGATCTCGAACACGCGGCTGAGCGACATGTTGTGCCCGAGGTTCCAGCTCTGGCACAGCCCCATGGGGAACGCGATCTGGTCCTCGCCCGTCGAACCCGAGGCCAGGGCGGCCGCCAGGAAGGTTGGGCCGCCCACGTTTGCCAGCCGCGGCGGACCCGCCGCGATGAGCGTGTACGCCGCGTTCATGAACTTGCCGTCGACGAGTCCCCCTTGGACGTAGCTGTCCATCGGGGACCACTTGCTCAACGTAGCCATTTACTGGCCTCCAAGCTCAGGAATCAAGGAACCGTACATTCGTGCCTCACTGCGAGGGGAGGACTACTACGCGATGACGAAAGCGATGATGCGGGCGTGGCCGGGCACGTTGGTGCTCGTCGAGACCGGACGGACCTCGAGGAAGCCCGAGATCCCTGCACCGCCCACGTCGGTGATGCCGATGACCGCGTCGCCGGATGCGTCGGTGTCGAACAGCAACGTCGGCTTGGCCGTGGTGCTGATCTCGGTACCCGTCCCGGTCTCGGCCAGCGTGTACACGCCCACCAAGCCCTGGAGCATGTCCGCGGTGTAGACCGTGGCAACGCACCGTTGGACGCGGCCCAGGGCGTCGCCCTCCATGTCGGTGATGTTCACCGTGATGGGGAGGACGGCTCCCGCCTGGACGCCCGAGGTGAGGTCGACCATGGCGATCTTGGTCGCCAACTTGTCGGTCGTCACCGCGCCATCGGCGATCTCGCTGGTCGAGATGGAACCGGCCGCCGCCACCAGGGCGATGGCGGCCACGTAGGCGTCGTTGACCCACAGGCGCAGGAGCTGCCCCTCGCCGGCCACGAACACGGACGCATCACAGTCGAAGGTGATCGTGGTGTCCGTCCACGCCGTGATGCCGTTGCCCGTGGACGAGCCGTCGAGGGCCACGTCCCCGATGTTGAGCACCGGGAGTACTCCCGAGCCCCCGGTGAGCGTCGTCGAGCCCGCGGTGGGTACACCCGTGCTGGCGGCTCCCGTGGCAGCCACGGTCACGATGTGCTTGGACGCCGCGGCTGCCGTGATGGCGGTCACGGTCTCGGCCGCCGTGGCCAACGTGCCACGCGTCACGGTCAGGGTCTTGGTCCCGATGTCCCACGCGGCGGTGACCGTGTGGTTCGCCACCCCCGAGGAGACGATCGTGACCGTGATGTCGTCGTCGCCCGGCACGGTGCGCGTCCAAGTCAGCTCCTTGGTGCCGCTGCCCTCGTCGCTGATGCCGCTGGCAAACTCGGTGTCCGCCACGAAGTTCGTGCCCGTGATGACCAGGCCCGTGAGCGCCGAGGTGTCGAGCCCGGTGAGGTCGTCACTGAGCGAGAGCACCGCGGGGTAGACCTCGTCGGAGTGCTGCTCCATCTCCAGGAGTGCCTCCCCGAGGGCCTTGTCCCGGTCGTCGAGGACACGGTTCTTCTTGAGCGCGATGCCCTGGCGCCACCGGGTGGAGAAGTTGGTGACTGCGGCAAGGGCCTTGGCGAAGGAGGACATGGGCTACTCGGCTCCGAAGCTGAGAGAAATGGAAATGGGGCGCAGGCTCATGCGACGATGGTGACCTTGATCTTGTTGCAGGGGTACACCGGGTCGGCCTCGACTTCGAGGATGATGGTATCAGGGTCGCTCTCGGATTGCGCGATATCCGAGAGAGAAGCATCTGCTACCACGCCCAGCTGCACGGCGTAGGAAAGGAACCCGGTGTTCGACATCGACAGCTGGTCGAGGAAGCCCGGGGTGATGACGTACTTGCCGATGAAGACCCGGTTGGTCTGCCGGATGCCCTTGGCCAGCCAGTCGATGGACTTGGTGATGGAGAGCTCGCGCTTCTCGACGGAAGAGACGTCGGTGGAGATGGACTTCCGCGCGACGACCTTGCCGCCGTAGTTGACGAGCACGTACCGTCCGCCATCGGCAATCGTGTCCAGCAACCCCTCGCTGAAGGTGTCGTCGGTCCCGTAGACCTGTCCGATACCCCCGATGGGGATGTTGGTGAACGGCTGCTGGGGCGGGAGCTGCCCGCACATGCCCGCGATGGCCGCTGCCGCGTAGAACACGGGCAGGTTCTGCGTCACGCCGTCGATGGACGTGTCCACGCTGGCTGCGAACAGGAGGTACACGCGCCGATGGGCGTACGCCTGGCCCTCCTGCGCCGCCGCGGTCGCGATGGCGTCGAGGTCCTTGCGGGTCGTTCCCGAGACGACGAGCTCGTCCCCGCGCACGTAGAGCGTCCAGTCGACGCCGTCCAGGTCCTCGTCGAGGACCTCGGTCGTGTAGAACCCATCCGTGTTCTCGTCGTCGGCGAACGTGGTCCGGAGCGTGAGCACCGTGTTGTTGATGCCCGACACGCTGTACTTGCGGAGCTCCGTGGTGCCGTCGATCGTGACGAGGAGCTGCAGGTACAGGTTCTCGTCGTAGGCGACGTCGGGCCCGAGGATGCCCAGGGCCGCCAGCTCATCGGTCGGGCTGTCGTCCAGCGTGAACGAGTCGTCCGTGCCGTTGGACTCGCCATCCGTGCCGCTGAGCACCGTGGTCGAAGGCGCCCGATCGGGGAACGGAGGGGCCAGGAAGCAGATGCGCTCCAGCCGCTCGGAGGGCTCGCTCACGGCCTGCGTGTGCGCCGACACCAACGTCTGCACGTAGGTGTCGTCAGTCAGGGGCGCGAAGGCGTAGATCTCCTTCTGCTCGAGGAAGTCGAGCGCACGGGACCACCCGTCGAGGGACCCGTAGGGAGCCGCGTCGTTGGCCTCGTCCACGCCCAGCGCCGAGACCTTGGCCGTGGTGACGTTCGCCAGGGCCAGGAAGCAGCCCAGGGCCAGCGGGTTGTCCGTGCTGATCGGCGCGATGGCGTCCTCCATGTCGGAGGTCGATTCGAACGTCAGCATGGCCGGGCTGTCCGCGGATGCCGTGACATCGAGGCGCAGTGCCGTGTACGCCAGGTAGAGCGAGCCCTTGCCCGCGGCGAGCGAGAAGGGAACCCCCGTGGTCGTGTTGCGCAAGATGTTCGCGCCGATGACCGCGGCGCCATCGTCGTCCACGTAGAAGTCAGGGTCCGGGCGCCCAGAGCCTTCCTCGGTACCCGTGAGCCCCAGGAGCACCGCGGCCGTGTCGTAGGGGGCGTCCTCGGTGATCTCGATGGAGGACGCGACACCCTTGTAGGCCGACGTCAAGACGAGGGCGTTGCCATCCGCCGAGGCGATGTCCACGGCGCCGCCCACGTCGTTGTTGATGTCGTCGATGGCGTCCTGGAGCGAGTTCGTGGTGAACGTCACGTCGACCAGGGTCGGGTTGCCGTCGAGGAAGAAACCCAGCTGCGTGGCCTTGAGCCCGTCGTCCCCGGTGTCGTCCGCGTTCCCGGTCGAAGCTGCGCCCACGTCGTCGTCGTTGGCGGCCGTGAAGCCGAAGTCCGCGCCACCGCCACCGCCCGCCTCGTCCACGTCGATGGACGCGCCTCCGCCCCCGAGTACGGTGCGCATGGTGAGCGCGCCCGTGGTGTTGTTGCCCACGAACTGCAGCACGAAGTCGCCACCGAAATGCGTGTACGCCGGCACTGCGTTCAGGACCGCGGCCAACGCTGCGGCAGTGGCCACGCCATCCACGCCGGCCAAGACCGCCGAGTGTGCGCCCCCGTTGACGGTGAAGTCGAACGAGTCCCCATTTGCCCCGGCGATGGGGAGCACGAGCGCATCGCCCGTGACCTCGGCCGGCCGATCAGCCGCGTTGTCGTAGAAGCCCAGGTAGTGGAAGCCGTCGTCCTTGTCCGTGGCCACCACGGCGATCGTCACCGAGGCACCCCCCTCGGTGCTGGTCAGCGTGACCGTTCCGCTGGCGCTCCCGTCCGAGGACGTGGAGAGCGTGGCCACGGCCACGCCCCCGTCCTTGACCAGTCGGTAGTCGTCGGACAGGGAGTTGTCACTCCCGCCGAGGGCATCGGACAACGCATCGATCAAGTCACCCAGCGTGGCGTAGCCGGACAGGTCGAACCCCGCCGCCGTGACGCTGTGCACGCCCTTGGAGTCCTCGACATCGACTTGCAGGCCCACGCTGGTCGCGTCGGCCATGGTGAGCGGCAACGAGAAGGTGCTGCCGGTGATCGCGGCCTGGGTCGCGAACTCGATGTCCTTTCCCGTGTCCGAGGTCGCGTCTGCGACAGAGAACATGAGCACGGCGTTGGCCGTGCCCGTATCGTCGACGACGAGAGACTGGTCCGCGCCATCCTTGGCCGTGGAGAGCACGAGGCGGTCGCCC
>JAHEXN010000222.1 GCA_023252095.1 Actinomycetes bacterium
AAGCGCCAAGGACCGCATCGCGGTCCGCATGATCGACGCGGCCGAGGCGTCCGGCGCCCTCCAGCCCGGCGGCACGATCATCGAGCCCACCTCCGGCAACACCGGCGTCGGCCTGGCGATCGTCGCCCAGCAGCGTGGCTACAGCTGCATCTTCGTGTGCCCGGACAAGGTCAGCGAGGACAAGCGGAACACGATGATGGCGTACGGCGCCAAGGTCGTCGTCTGCCCCACGGCCGTCCCGCCGGAACACCCCGACAGCTACTACAACGTGTCCGACCGGCTCGTGCGCGAGACCGAGGGCGGCTGGAAGCCCGACCAGTACTCCAACCCGGCCGGCCCGCAGTCGCACTACGAGACCACGGGTCCGGAGATCTGGGCCGACACCGAGGGTCGGATCACGCACTTCGTCGCGGGCATCGGCACCGGCGGCACGATCAGCGGGGCGGGCAAGTACCTCAAGGAGGTCTCGGGCGGCCGCGTCAAGGTCATCGGCGTCGATCCGGTCGGCTCGGTCTACTCCGGTGGCACGGGTCGGCCCTATCTCGTCGAGGGTGTCGGCGAGGACTTCTGGCCGAGCGCGTACGACCCCGACATCCCCGACGAGATCATCGCCGTCAGCGACGCCGACTCGTTCGACATGACGCGGCGCCTCGCCCGCGAGGAGGGCCTGCTGGTCGGCGGCTCCTGCGGCATGGCGGCCGTCGCCGCCCAGCAGGTGGCCGAGCGCGAGGGCCCCGACGCGGTCGTCGTGGTGCTGCTGCCTGACGGCGGTCGCGGCTACCTCTCGAAGATCTTCAACGACGACTGGATGAGCTCCTACGGCTTCCTGCGTCAGCCGCTCGACCCCGCCCACGTCGCCGCCCCGACCGTGGGCGACGTGCTGCGCCGCAAGTCCGGCGCGATGCCGGCCCTCGTGCACACGCACCCGCAGGAGACGATCCGCGACGCGATCAGCATCCTCCACGAGTACGGCGTCTCCCAGATGCCCGTCGTCGGTCCCGAGCCGCCGGTCGTGATCGGCGAGGTCGCGGGCAGCGTCAGTGAGCGTGAGCTGCTGAGCGCTGTCTACGAGGGCCGCGCGTCGCTGACCGACCCCGTGTCCCAGCACATGGAAGCACCGCTCCCCCTGCTCGGCTCGGGTGAGAGCCTGGACGACGCCCAGGAGCTGCTGTCCGCGAACGACGCCGTCATGGTCATCGAGGACGGCAAGCCGCTGGGCGTCCTGACCCGCCACGACCTGCTGGGAGTGCACGTATGACGAAGGTGTCCGACGGCGCCGAGAACCCCGACCACGCCGACCGCATCGCGGCCGAGGGGTTTGCCACCCGCGCGATTCACGCCGGCTACACGCCCGACCCCGGCCACGGGGCCGTCAACCCGCCCATCGTCGCCAGCTCCACGTTCGCGCAGGATGGCGTGGGCGGCATGCGCGACGGCTACGAGTACGCCCGGACCGGCAACCCCACCCGCACGGCGCTCGAGGGAGCCTTGGCCTCGCTGGAGGGCGCGGCCCACGGTCGAGCGTTCGCCTCGGGCATGGCGGCCACTGACACGGCGTTGCGCACCCTGCTGCGTCCTGGCGACCACCTCGTGATCCCCGACGACGCCTACGGCGGCACCTTCCGGCTCATCGACAAGGTCTTCTCGCAGTGGGGCGTCACCTACACGCCCGCCGCTGTTGGCGATCTCGACGCGATCGCGGAGGCCGTCACGCCGGCCACGAAGGTCATCTGGATCGAGACCCCCACCAACCCGCTGCTCTCGATCGGCGACATCGCCGCGATCTCCGGCATCGCCCAGAACGCCGGCGCCACGTTCGTCGTCGACAACACGTTCGCCTCGCCGTACCTGCAACAGCCGCTGGCCCTGGGCGCCGACGTCGTCCTGCACTCGACGACGAAGTACCTCGGCGGTCACTCCGACGTGGTCGGCGGCGCGCTCCTGACGTCCGACCCGGAGCTCGACGCCGGCTTCGGCTTCCTGCAGAACGGCGCCGGAGCCGTGCCCGGCCCGTTCGACGCCTACCTGACCCTGCGGGGCATCAAGACGCTCGCGGTGCGCATGGAGCAGCACTGTGCCAACGCGGAGGCCGTCGTCGACGACCTGACCCGTCACCCCAAGATCGCCCAGGTGCTGTACCCGGGCCTGACCGACCACCCCGGCCACGCCGTGGCGGAGCGCCAGATGCGGCGTTTCGGGGGCATGATCTCGATCCGCCTCACAGGCGGCCGAGAGGCAGCGCTGGACCTCTGCAACCGGGTTCAGGTCTTCACCCTCGCCGAGAGCCTGGGCGGCATCGAGTCGCTGATCGAGCACCCCGGGGCCATGACCCACGCCTCGACCGCAGGCTCGGCGCTCGAGGTGCCCGACGACCTCGTGCGCCTGTCGGTCGGCATCGAGGACGTCGTCGACCTGCTCGCGGATCTGGACCAAGCCCTCGTGTGACCGGCGATGATGCATCGGGGTCGTCCCGGCGACCCCGCTGCATCATCCCCTGTCCCCGCGGGACCGGAGGCGATGCATTCGGGTGGTCCCAGGGACCGCGCTGCATCATCCCCGGTCCGCGGGCGGTCACCTGACCGGCGACCGGCCCGCCGCCTCTGGTCCATGCCGTTGTCGTGCAGTTCGCGCCGAGCCCCACCGCCGCACGCCTCACCGCGACAGCGGCTCGACCTCCGGCGCCAGCTCGGGCTGAGCGAGTGCCTTGGGCTCGACCTCGACCATGCCGGGCGTGCCGATGACGGTGCTCTCGTCGAGCGCGTCGAGCTTGCGGGCCGTGACGAGCACCCGACTCTCGAGCGTGCCGGCGAAGGCGTTGTAGCTCTCGACGGTGCGGCTGAGCGACCGGCGCAGGGTGTCGGCGCGCTCGCCCAGGAGTGACAGCCGGCCGTAGAGCTCCTTGCCGAGCACGAGCAGCTGACGGGCGTCGTCGCTGAGGGACTGCTGCTGCCAGGTGAGCGCGACCGTCTTGATGACGGCCCACAGACTGACCGGCGAGGCGAGCACGATGCGCCGGGCGAAGGCGTGGTCGAGCAACGACGGGTCCTGCTCGAGCGCGGCGGCCAGGACGGGCTCGCTCGGGATGAAGGCGATCGTGAACTCCGGGCTCGTGTCGAGGCCCGTCCAGTACTGCTTCGCGGCGAGCGCGTCGACGTGCGCTCGCACCGCGCGGGCGTGGTCGGCGAGAAGCCGGTCGCGGTCGGCGCCGGTGGCGGAGGCGGACTCGAGGAAGGCCGTGAGCGGCACCTTGGCGTCGACCGCCATGGACTTGCCGCCAGGCAGCCGCAGCACCATGTCGGGGCGTCGCCGGCCGCTCTCGGCCGAGATCGTGGCCTGCGTGTCGAAGTCGACCCGGTGCAGCAGGCCGGCCGACTCCACGAGCGTGCGCAGCTGGGTCTCGCCCCACACCCCGCGGACCGCGTTGTTGCTCATGGCCGACGCCAGCGCCTCGGCGGCCTCGCGCGAGCGCTCGGCCGTGGCCTGCGTGTGGCGCAGCTGCTCGGCGAGCTGACCGTGCTGCGCGTGACGCTGCTGCTCGAGGTCGCTGACGGTCTTCTGCATCGTGCGGAGGGTCTCGTTGACGGGGGCCAGCGCCTGCAGCACGAGCCCTTCCTCGCCGTCGGCGCGCGCTCCGGCCTGCAGCTGCGCCCGCAGCGCCTCGACCTGCTCGCGCAGTGCCGCAGCGGTGGCCGCGGACGACGCCGCCCGGGCCTGCACGAGCAGAACGCCCAGGGCCACACCCAGCACGAGCCCGACACCGATGCCGATCAGGATCTCCATGGCGCCCAGTGTCGACGGCGCCACCGACAGTTCGGCCCAGCGACACGGACCCAGCGACACGGGAACAACATCCACCAGGGTGACGTTGAGCCCCTCGAACCCCGCAGACCGCGGGCCCGCCTCGGAAGGAGGAGCACCATGACGATCTACATGAAGCCCACCATCACCGAGGAGACGATCGCCGCGATGGAGACCTTCGACGCCTTCCGGTACGGCCAGGAGCTCCTCGACTCGCGGTTCCCCCGCGAGGCCGCGAAGGTCCTGCAGAAGGTCGTCGACACCGAGCCCGGCCACGCCGGTGCCTGGGAGCTCGTCGGGCGTGCGCACTTCGCTGCGGCCCACCTCGAGCCGGCCGAGGCGGCGTTCCGTCGGCTCGTCGAGCTCGAGCCCACCAGCGCCTGGGCCCACACCGCCCTGGGTCTGAGCCTCGACCGGCAGAGCCGTCACCGTGAGGGTGCCGTGCAGCACCGCATCGCGGCGGGTCTGGGCGTCAGCGTGAGCGACGCGAGCCGGATCGAGCTGGTCGACCCGACGACCAGCGATCCGACCCAGTGGACCTGACTCCGCTGCTCGACAGTCCCTGGCTCCCACCCGCGGTGGGCGCGGCCCTGGTGGCCGTGCCCACCGCGTGGCGGTTCTCGCGCCACGCGGTCACGCTGGTGCACGAGCTGGGCCATGCAGGAGTCGCGGTCGCGACGGGTCGGCGGCTGAACGGCATCAGCCTCCACGCCGACACGTCCGGCCTCACGGTGTCACGCGGCAAGCCCCGGGGTCCGGGCATGGTGGCCACGGCGGCAGCCGGCTACCTCGCGCCCTCGGTCGTCGGCCTGCTGTTGATCACGGCCGTGCGGCTGGGCTGGGTCCTCGAGGCGCTCTGGGTCGCGCTCGGACTGCTGGCCCTCACGCTCGTCTTCATCCGCAACCTGTTCGGGCTCCTCGTCGTGCTGGTGGCCGGTGCCGCCGTCGCTGCCACGGCGTATCGGGCCGATGCCGATCTCCAGGTCGTGGTCGTCGAGTCCGCCGCCTGGTTCTGGCTCCTCGCGGCGCCTCGAACCGTGGTCGAGCTCTGGGCGCACCGTCGGCGCCGTCGCACCGGCACGAGCGATGCCGACGTCCTCGCGCGCCTCACCCACCTGCCGCCGGCGGTCTGGAACCTCGTGCTGCTGGTGCTGACGCTCGCCGCCCTCTGGCCCGCGGTCGACCGACTGCTTGACTGACCCCATGTTCGCGATCACCAGCCAGGCCCAGGACTCACGCGCCCGAGCCGGCGTGATCTCGACCCCGCACGGCGAGATCGCGACGCCCGCCTTCATCCCGGTGGGCACCCGCGCGACCGTCAAGGCCGTCCTGCCCGAGACGATGGTCGAGATCGGCGCACAGGCGCTGCTGGCCAACGCGTACCACCTGTACCTCCAGCCCGGCTCCGACCTGATCGACGAGGCCGGCGGGCTGGGCGCGTTCATGAACTGGCGCGGCCCCACGTTCACCGACTCGGGCGGCTTCCAGGTGCTGAGCCTCGGCGCGGGGTTCAAGAAGACCCTGGCGATGGACGCGAAGGGCGTCACGTCCGACGACGTCATCGCCGAGGGCAAGGATCGGCTCGCGGTCGTCGACGACGACGGCGTGACGTTCAAGAGCCACCTCGACGGCTCGAGGCACCGGTTCACCCCCGAGGTCTCGATGCAGATCCAGCACGAGCTGGGGGCCGACATCATCTTCGCGTTCGACGAGCTCACGACGCTCATGAACACCCGCGGCTACCAGGAGGCGTCCCTCGACCGCACCCAGGCGTGGGCCGTGCGCTGCCTCGCCGAGCACCGCCGGCTCACCGAGCAGCGGGTCGGCAAGCCGTACCAGGCGCTGTTCGGTGTGGTGCAGGGCGCGCAGTACGAGGACCTGCGACGCAAGGCCGCGCGCGACCTCGTGTCGCTCGACGTCGACGGCCAGGGATTCGACGGATTCGGCATCGGCGGGGCGATCGAGAAGGAGAACCTCGGCACGATCACGGCCTGGGTCACTGACGAGCTGCCCGACGA
>JAHEXN010000223.1 GCA_023252095.1 Actinomycetes bacterium
CGGATGCGGTCACCCCCTGAGCCGCCGGAGGAGTCCTCCTCGAACAGCGCCTCGGCGAACGACTCCATGCCGTAGCCCAGGACGAGCTGGACCACGAGCAGGCCGAACGTCAGCCAGTGCAGGAAGCGCGTGACGCTGCCGTAGCCGTGGGCGCCGTTCAGCAGGGGCATGTCGTCATGCAACCACCGGAACGACGCGCGCGCAGCAACCCGGGGTCTAGCCCCAGATCCACCAGGCGGCGATCAGGGGCACGGCCACCGGGACGAGCGCCCAGAGGGGCGTCATGGGGCGGTGGCCGAGGATCAGGCGGGTCACCGCGACGGCCACGGTCGTGACGAACACCGTCACGATGAGCAGGATGACGGCATCACTGGTGCGGCCCTGCCGCTCGACGTGATGAGCGACGAGCGGCAGCGCGATGACGCCGTGGCCCACGACGGTCAGGAAGCCGAGAGCGGCCACGCGGCGACGGACCCGGTTGAGGGCCGCCAGCTCGCGCCGGTACTCGTCGGCGGAGAGCGACTCGGTGGACACATGCTGAGTGTACTCAGGATCTTCGGCGAGGTCACCGAGATGCTCCTCACGCATGGACCCGGAGCACGGGGGTACGCCCGGAGTGACACACACCGTCCACCTTCGAGGAGTCACCGTGACGACCACGCCCGACCCCGCCCCCACTGATCCCGACGACGTGCCCGAGGTCCCGACGCCGGGTGTGCCGGCCGGCCCGCAGACCACCGACCCCGAGGCGCCCCATGAGTGACGGATTCCCCGCGCAGCAGCAGGACCCGCCCGGGCTGACCGGGCCGATGCGTCCTCAACCCGACCACGGGGAGGACTCCTATGTCGGCGCCGGCCGCCTGGAGGGCCGTAAGGCCCTCGTGACGGGCGGCGACTCCGGCATCGGCCGCGCGGTCGTGCTGGCGTTCGCCCGCGAGGGCGCCGACGTCGCGTTCACCTACCAGGAGGCCGAGCGCGAGGACGCCACCGCCACCGTCGAGGTCGCGGGTGCGACGGGACGCACGATCATCCCGCTCGAGACCGACCTGCGTCATCGTGATCAGTGCGACGCCGTCGTGAGCCAGGCCGTCGAGGGCCTCGGTGGTCTCGACATCCTGGTCAACAACGCCGGCTTCCAGATGGCGCGGGAGAGCGGCATCGAGGAGATCACCGACGAGTCGCTCGACTCGACCTTCAAGACCAACCTCTACGCACTGATCTGGCTGACGCGTGCGGCGGTGCCGTCGCTGCGGGAGCGCCACGGCTCGATCATCAACAACACGTCGATCCAGGCGTACGAGCCCTCGACGTCATTGATCGACTATGCCGCCACGAAGGCCGCGATCAACAACATGACGGTCAACCTCGCGGCCGAGCTCGGCCCGCAGGGCGTTCGCGTCAACGCGGTCGCTCCGGGTCCGATCTGGACGCCCCTCCAGCCCGCGACCCAGCCGCCCGAGAAGCTGGAGCAGTTCGGCTCCGACACCCCCATTGGTCGCGCCGGTCAGCCGGCCGAGGTGGCCCCGGCCTTCGTCTTCCTGGCGTCCGAGCAGACCGCGAGCTACGTCTCCGGCACGGTGCTCGGCGTCACGGGTGGCAAGCCCGTCTTCTGACCCGCTCGACCTCCGAGGAGGAGACATGAAGGCCGTCCTGGTCAACTGCACGCTCAAGGCGTCGCCCGAGCCGTCGAACACCGGGGCCCTGGCGGGCGTCGTGCTCGACGGGCTTCGGGACCGGGGAGTCTCGGTGCAGGAGCTCCGGCTCGCCGACCTGACGATCGACCACGGCGTCGTGACGCAAGGAGGTGAGGGAGACGAGTGGCCCCGCGTCCACGATGCGATCGTCGACGCCGAGATCCTCGTGGTCGCGACGCCCACGTGGGTCGGCCGCCCCTCCTCGTACGCGCAGCAGATGCTCGAGCGGCTCGACGCGATGATCTCCGAGACTCGCGACGACGGACGGCCGCTCGCCTACGGCAAGGTGGCCGGAGTCGTCGTGACCGGCAACGAGGACGGCGCGCACCATGTCATCAGCGAGATCAGCGGAGGCCTGGTCGACATCGGGTTCACGATCCCCGGTCAGGCCTGGACGTACTGGAACCGCGGTCCCGGCCCGGGGCCGGAGTTCTCCGACACGTCGGAGGGCCACGACTGGTCAGAGGACACGGGGCGCACGATGGCCCAGCACCTGTACGAGGTCGCCGACGCCCTCCGTGGGCTGCGCGGCTGAGTTCCCGATCGATCGACACCGACGAAGGAGGAGCATCGTGCCCAGCACCAATCCCGGAGCGCACGACCCGAGCGAGGTCGAGGCAGTCAAGCACCACAGGCCCTCGGGGGTGCGCCCCGACGGCACGCCCGAGGACCCGCCCCCGGTCTCGCAGACGAAGCGTCGACGGCTCGTGCGGCGCACCACGCGGCGCTACCTCGTCCTGCTCGCCGTTTCGGCCGTGATGGTGGCCACGGCGGTCGTGGGCCTTGCCATTGGTGGCGACGAAGAGACGGGCCGCACGGTCGTCTTCACCGGCATCGGCCTGATCGGTGCGGTACTCGCGCTCGGGTCCACGGTCTGGCGAGGCAAGGTCGGCGACGACCTCGACGAGGCCAAGCTCTGACGCCGCCCACCGGTGTGCCGGGGGCCTGACGGGGTACTACCCGGGCATGCAGAACCTCATGCAGGGCCCGGCGTGCTGACGCCGAAGGCTCGTGGGCCGCTGAGCGCGGCCCTGCTCGACGCGCTCCACGGGACCGAGCGTCCCTCGTGGGACGACCTCGCCCCGGCCGACGAGGACGATCTCCAGCTGAGTCTCTGGACGCTCTACGAGCTCAGCTTCCGCGGGTTCGACGACGTCGATCCCGCGCTTGAGTGGGATCCTCACCTCCTCGACCTCCGTAGGCGCCTCGAGCGTCCGCTCGAGGCGCGGTGGCGGGAGCGCGCAGCCGACGTGGAGGTTGGGGAGCCGTTCGCCGACGGGCTGATGCAGCTCATCGAGGACGACGACGGCCCCTCGCTGGCGGCCGTCGTGCAGCGGGACGCGACCCGCGAGCAGGTGCTCGAGCTCTTGCGGTGGCGCAGCGTCTACCACCTCAAGGAGGCCGACCCGACCTCCTTCACGCTGCCGCGGCTCCCGGTACGTGCGCAGGCGGCTCTCGCGGCGCTGCAGTACGACGAGTACGGCGGCGGCGACCCGGCGCGCCTGCACCGGCATCTCTTCGCCCTCGGCATGTCCGACGCGGGGCTACGTCCCGACGAGGGTGCGTACGTCGACGACGCGCCGGCGATCGTGCTGGAGCAGAACAACGCGCTGTCGATGTTCGGGCTGCACCGTCGGCTGCGCGGGGCCTCGCTGGGGCACCTCGCGGCGTTCGAGGCCACGAGCTCGCTCCCCTCGCGCAAGATGGCCAGCGGGATCCGGCGCGTGGGTCTCCCGGACTCGCTCGCCGCCTACTACGACGAGCACGTCGAGGCCGACGCCGTCCACGAGCAGCTCGCCGTCCGACTCATCTGCGGCACGCTCGTCGAGGACGAGCCCGAGACGCGGACCGACGTCGTGGTGGGCGCGTTCACGTGCCTCGACCTCGAGAACCGGTTCGCCGAGTGGGCGCTCGAGAGGTGGGCCGCATGACGGGGGCTGAGGACCAGGCTGAGGGTCCCCGAGCACGCCCCGACGTCGTCCTCTGCCCGGGCGGGCCGATGCTGGTGTTCGGCGACCTCGTGGTCGAGGACGCCGCGGGCGAGCAGCACCGCACGCACCGACCCGTCAGCGCGGTCTGCCGGTGCGGCAAGTCGGCGTCGGCGCCGTGGTGCGACGGCACCCACAAGGCACTCCCTGCGAAGCTCCGCCCGTAGCCGGGGCTTCGCCCACCCCCGGTGGTTGAGGTGTGAGTGCCGCCTGCGGCGCGAGCCTCGAAACCTCGGTCAGGTGCTGGGTTGCGGTGCCCCTTTCGAGGCTCATTCGTTCCTCACTCGCACCTCAGGGGGCGGGGCTTAGTCCGCCACCGGTGGTTGAGGTGTGAGTGCCGCCTGCGGCGCGAGCCTCGAAACCTCGGTCAGGCTGAGGGTTGCGGTACCCCCTCGAGGCTCGCTCGTTCCTCACTCGCGCCTCACGGGGCGGCCTCAGGGCGTGAAGACGACCTTGATCGCGTCGTCGTCCTTGGCCTGGAACGTGGCATAGGCCGCGGGGGCCTCGTCGAGCGGCAGCCGATGGGTCGCGAAGGTCTCGAGGCCCAGCGGGTCCCCGTCCTCCAGCGCGAGCGGCAGGGCGTCGTCGAGCCAGCGTCGGACGTTGGCCTGGCCCGTGCGGATCGTGAGCTGCTTGTCGAAGATCGTCTGCATGGGCAGTGTGTCGGCCGCGCCCGCGTACACGCCGGCGAGCGAGATCGTCGCGCCCCGTCGAGCGGCGTCGATCGCCAGACGGAGCGCCGAGAGGCGGTCGACGCTGGCGCTCTTCATGAGCGGCTGTGCGAGCGCGTCGGGGAGCATCCCCGCGACGCGCTGGGCGGCCTCGGCGAACGGAGAGCCGTGGGCCTCCATCCCGACCGCGTCGATCACGGCGTCGGCGCCACGGCCCGCCGTGAGGTCGCGCACCCGGTCCGCCGCCTCGGGGCACAGCTCGACGGTCTCGACCCCGAGGAGGGCCGAGCGACGCAGCCGCGCGCCGACCAGGTCGATCCCGATCACGCGGATGCCGCGGTGCAGGGCGATGCGGGCGGCCATCTCGCCGATCGGCCCCAGGCCGACGACGAGCAGCGTTTCACCGGGCTGGACCCCCGTGTACTCGACCGACTGCCACGCCGTCGGCACGACGTCCGACAGGTACACGAAGCGCTCGTCGGGCAGGTCGGACTCGATCTTCAGGGGACCGAAGTCGGCGTGCGGCACCCGCAGGAACTGCGCCTGCCCGCCCGGGACCGAGCCGTACAGGTCGGTGTAGCCGAACAGCTGGGCGCCCATCCCGTGCTCGGTGACCTGTGTCGTCTCGCACTGGGTGTGCAGACCCCGGTCGCACATGAAGCACGAGCCGCAGCTGATCTGGAAGGGCACCACGACGCGGTCCCCCACCGCGAGGTTCGGCACGGCCGAGCCCTTTTCGACGACGACCCCCATGGCCTCGTGCCCCAGGATGTCGCCCGGGTGGAGGAACGCGCCGAGCGTCTCGTACAGGTGGAGGTCGGAGCCGCACAGGCCCGTCGTCGTGACCTCGATGACGACATCGGTGGGCTGCTCGATCGTCGGGTCAGGGACGTCCTCGACGCGGACGTCGCGCCGCCCCTGCCAGGTCAGTGCCTTCATGGGTCCTCCGAGATCGGTCGACGGTGGTCAGCGCAACAGAGGTACCCGGCACATGACCGGTCAAACCGGAGTCGACCGATCTCGAGGTGCGCGGGCGCCGCCGCGGACGTTCACTGGAGCCATGAACCAGGTATCGCCGGACCAGCCCCCTCACGCCGACAAGCCGACGGACGGACGGGGGAAGTTCGGGCTCATCGCGATCGTCGTCGGCACGATCGCCGTCCTGGCCGTGATCCTGGCCGTCGTCGTGGGTCTCGTGCGCTGACACCGATCCGTAACCCTGCTCGAAATGCGCTTCTCGCCAGCAGCGCTAGCGTCGAAAGTCCGCCAATGAAGGAGGAGAGTCATGGATCTCATTCTGTGGATCATCGCCGTTGTCCTCGTCGTCTCAGGTGTCTTCGCGCTGCTGCGCAAGGAGCTCGTCTGGGGCATCGTCCTGATCGTCGTGGGTTTGCTCGTCGGGCCTGGTGGAGTCAGCCTCTTCAG
>JAHEXN010000224.1:0-5344 GCA_023252095.1 Actinomycetes bacterium
CTACTGACATTCTTGGGAGCAACATGAGGAAAATCCTCGGAACGCTCGCTGCTCTGGCGTCCCTGTTGCTGGTCGGTCTGACCGCCGGCCCGGCCAACGCGGAGCTGAGCAACGGCTACACCGGCGACGGCGTCGTCGTGAACATCTCTGGCGCCACGCTCATCGGCGGCAAGATCGTCAACGTCAAGATCTCCGCGTCCCGCACGGTCGACGGCGCCACCGAGCCCGTCGTCTGCAACTCCGTCTCGACCAGCACGGTGCCCAACCTCGTGGAGTCCTTCTCCGGCGGCGGCGCGGCGTCCTATGACGTCAACCTCAAGACCGAGGTCGTGCAGGAGCGCACGCCCACGACCATCACGGTCGTCTGCAACTACACGCCGATCTCGGCGCTCGGCGAGTCCGGCGTCGCCTCGGCCAGCACGGCCTCGCTGCCGGCGGTCTCCACCGCCTGTGGCACGGGCTGCGTGACCAACAGCAACACGATCATCCTGCTGCCGCTCGACGCGGCCGGCAGCGGTCAGAGCTCGGGCATCCTGCCCACCACGGGTGCCGAGATCGGCCTGTGGCTGCTCGTCATCGGCGGACTGCTCGTGGTCGGCGGTGCGGGTGTCGCGGTCGCGGCACGTCGCCGCAACGCCTGATCCACACGACGTCGCACGGGGCCGGGTCACGACACGTGACCCGGCCTCGTGTTGTCATGAGCCTGAGCTGTCATGCGCGCGAGCGGTCATGACGTCGATCCACGGGAGGACTGAACGTGCTGCGTGACGTGCTGCGGCCGGCCGACTGGACGCGCCGGGGGGTCTTGGTCGCCGTCGCGGTCGTCCTCGGACTGTCCATCGTCTGGCTGGCGTTCCAGACCACGCTGGCCGTCCTGTCGCTCACGAAGGCCGCCGACCAGGCCGAGGTGCTCCGCACCGCCCTCGTGGCCGGTGACCAGGAGGCGGCGGAGGAGGCGCTCGACCAGCTCACGGTGTTCGCCGATCGTGCGCACGACAACTCCAACGGGCCGTTGTGGTGGGTCGCCGGCCACGTGCCGTTCGTCGGCGACGAGGCCCAGGCCGTCACCACGATCTCGTCGGGACTGTTCGTCGCGGTGCACGACGCGCTCCCGCCGCTCATGGAGGTCGCGGACCAGCTCGAGGCCGACTCGTTCACGGTGCGCGACAGCGTCATCGACCCGACGCTCTTCACGTCGATCGCGCCGGCGCTCGCCGAGAGCGACGCAGCGTTCCGGCCCGTCGTCGACGAGGTCCAGGCGCTCGACAGCTCCGGCCTGTTCGGACGCCTGCGGCGCCCTGTCGTCGCCGCGCAGGACCAGCTGCTCGAGGTCGGAGGAGTTCTCAGCTCGGCGAACCGGGCTGCCGAGGTGCTCCCGGAGGTGCTGGGCACGTCCGGCGCCCGCACGTACCTCGTCGCGGTGCAGAGCAACGCGGAGATCCGTCCCCTCGGCGGTGTCCCGGGCACCTGGCTGCTCGTGCAGGCCGAGAACGGCCGGATCTCGATCCTCGAGACGGGGTCGTCGAGCGATCTGCCGCAGCTGGACACCCCGGCCACGGCACTGACGCCGCAGGAGACGGGCCTGTACGGCACGACGGTCGGCACCGACTTCCGCAACTCGATGCTGAACCCGCACTTCCCGCGCTCGGCCGAGCTCGCGAGCGCGGTGTTCGCGGCGCACCGCGGCGTGCAGGTCGACGGCGTCCTCGCGGTCGACCCCGTCACGCTGGCCTACCTCCTGGTGGGCACGGGTCCCATCCAGGCCAGCGACGGCTCGGTGCTGACGGCGGAGAACGCGGTCGACCGGCTGCTGAACCAGGCCTACGCCGAGTACCCCGACGGCGCGAGCCAGAACGCGTTCTTCGAGAGCACCGCGCGCTCGGTCTTCGACGTCTTCACAGCGGGCCAGGGCGACTCCTCGACCGTGCTTCGGGCGCTGGCCGAGGCCGCCAAGGAACGGCGGGTCCTGGTCTGGCTGCGCGATCCGGAGCTCGAGGAGGAGCTCGGCTCCGACGTCATCGCCGGACGGTTCGACCCGGACGGTGACGCCCCGACGGTCGGGGTCTTCCTGTCGGACCGCACGGAGGCGAAGCTCCAGTACTACTTCTCGAGCGAGAGCTCCGTCAGCTCCTCGCGGTGCGAGGACGACCAGCAGAAGCTCTCGGTGCGCACCCAGCTGCGGTCGAGCGTGCCCACGAACCCGGCCAGCCTGCCGTTGTCGGTCACGGGCCTGGCGCCGTACGCCCCGCAGGGCACGATGGTGTTGCGCGCCCGCGTGTACGCCCCGTCCGGCGGCAGCATCGACTCCGTCGAGCTCGACGGCCAGGACGTCCCGTTCGAGACCCAGGTCGACGGCGACCGGCTCGTCGCCTACCTGGAGCTGACGATCGCGCCGGGCGAGGGGCACGACATCCGGGTCGCCATGACCACCGCCCCGGGGCAGACCGAGGACGGACGGTTGGTCACGACGCCCGGCGTGCGGCCCGGCACGACCGACGTCGCCTTCCGCTCGGCCTGCTGATTCCGCGGGCCCGCCGATCCGGAAGGATCGGCGAGGCTCGGATCAGTTGACCTGGCTGGGGTCGGGAAGCTGGTCGTCGGGGTACGCCTGCACGTAGGCGCCGACCTGGTCGTTCGTGATGGCCTGCCACAGCTCGGCGGACTGCGTCTCCTTCAGGATCACGACGTTGCCGACGCCGGAGACGTCCTCGGTCGTGGCGACCGGAGCCGTCATGAAGGCGACGCTCTCGGACGTCACGCCCCGCAGCGAGAGCGCGAGCGAACGCAGGCTGGACGGCGTCCAGTTCGAGTCGAGCGTCATGTTGTCCGACAGCGCCCCGAGCGTGTTCGAGAGCTTGACCGGATTGGTCAGCGTGCCGCGCGAGAGGAGCTTGTTCATGACGCTGCGCAGGAAGTTCTGCTGGCGGGCGATGCGGTCGAAGTCACCGCGCTGCAGCCCGTGGCGGGTCCGCACGTAGGACAGGGCCTCTTCGCCCTCCAGCGTCTGCGTGCCGGCCTCCCACGTGATGCCCTGCTGCGGATCGCGGAACGTCTCCGGGATCGTGACCTCGACCCCGCCCACCGCGGTCGTGATGTCGCGGAAGCCCTGCCAGTCGATGATCGCGAGGTGGTCGATCGTGATGCCCGTCAGCGCCTGGACGGTCGCGACGGCTCCGGCCGGACCGTACTGCGAGAAGGCTGCGTTGATCTTCTGCTTGTTGCGGGCCTTGCCGTCCTCGTCGTAGATCATCGTGTAGGTGTCGCGCGGGATCGAGACGAGCTGCACGGCGGAGCGGTCGGCGGGGATGTGCACGATCATCAGCGTGTCGCTGCGGTACTTGCCGGACGGCCAGTCCGGGAGGACCGCGTCCTCCTCGATCGAGGCGCCGCCCTCGTCGCCCTCGGCCATGTCGGACCCGAGGAGAAGCACGTTGAGCGCGCGTCCCTCGTCAGGGTCGGGTTCGCCGGACTGCACCGTGCTGATGTCGACCCGACCGAAGTTGCTGAGCTGCTTGTTGAGGTGGTACGCGTACGCTCCGACCGAGACCAGCACGAGGCTCACGACCGTCAGGAGCGTCAGCAGGAGCCGGCGGTGGCGGCGACGGAAGGGCTGGCCGCCGGCGCGTCGCTTGCCGGCGTCGCGGTACCGCGACGGCGTCCTCGAACCTCCGGCCATGCTCTCTCTTCCGCTCGGGTGCGCAGTCTCCCTGCGGGCACACCGTCCTATTGTGACCGATCGGCCCCAACCAGCGGCGGTCAACACCGATGACGGGTCGCGTCAGCTGTCCATCACGATCGTCACGGGGCCGTCGCCCACGATCTCCACCGACATCGCTGCGCCGAACCGTCCGGTCGCCACGGGAGCTCCGCGCCGCCGCAGTGCGGTGCAGAAGGCCTCGTACAGAGGTTCGGCGACTGAGGCAGGAGCGGCGCCCGACCACGACGGCCTGCGGCCCTTGCGGGTGTCGGCGTACAGCGTGAACTGGCTGACGACCAGCGCCTCGCCGGCTCCATCGGCCAGGGACAGGTCGTCGGCCAGGATCCGGAGCCGGTGCAGGCGGTGCGCCAACCGGTCGGCGTCCTCCTCGGTGTCGTCGTGGGTCACGCCGAGCAGGACGACCACGCCCGCCCCGATCGCTCCGACGGTCTCACCGTCGACGACCACGGCCCCTCGCGTGACCCGCTGCACCACTGCTCGCACGGCGCCGACTCTAGGCCCGCCGGTAGGATCGCACCATGGCGTTCGAGATCCCCACCGACCTGCACCCGTCCCTGGTGCCGGTCTCGTGGCTCCTCGGTACCTGGCACGGCAACGGCCGCGGCGAGTACCCCACGATCGAGCCCTACGCCTTCGAGCAGGAGCTCGTGTTCGCGCACGACACGCGACCCTTCCTGCACTTCTTCAGCCGGTCCTGGATCATCGACGACGCGGGCAACCGCACCGCCCCCGGAGCGCTCGAGACAGGATTCCTGCGCCCCACCGACGAGGGCATCGAGCTCGTCCTGGCGCACCCCAGTGGTCACGCCGAGGTCTGGTACGGCCAGGCTGACGGACCTCGCCTCACGCTCGCGACCGACGTCGTCGCCCGCACCGCCACGGCGACGGAGTACACGGCGGGCCAGCGGATGTACGGGCTGGTCGAGGGTCGTCTGATGTACGCGTACGACATGGCAGCCGAGGGACACGAGATGCAGTCACACCTGTGGGGTCAGCTTGAGCGCGTCTGAGGCCCCCCGGTCACCCCTGCTCGCCCGCCCGGGCGCCGTGTCCGGCGATGGTCCTGACGCGCCGGTCGCGGCTCACTACGGCAGCATCGTCGCGGAGCAGCGCCGGTTCGAGGCGGGGGGCACGTTCGTCGACCTGTCGCACCGCGATGTCCTCACGATCACGGGCCCGGACCGGCTGACCTGGCTGCACGACCTCTCGACCCAGCACGTCCGTGACCTCGCGCCGGGCGTCCGCACCTCTGCGTTGATCCTGTCGCCGCAGGGTCGCATCGAGCACGGCTTCGACCTCGTCGACGACGGCGAGACCGTCTGGGCCCACACCGAGCCGGGCGCCGCAGCCGCGCTGGTCACGTTCCTCGACCGCATGCGCTTCATGTCGCGCGTCGAGGTGCGCGAGGTCACGGACGAGCTGGCCGTGATCGGTCTGCCCGGCCTGGCCTGGGAGCTGCGTCCGCGGGAGTCGCTGGGCGACGTCCCCGACGAGCTCGGCGACCCCGTCGGGTCCTGGGCCTGGGAGGCCTCGCGCATCGCCGCCGGCCGGGTCCGCATCGGCCTCGACACCGACGACCTCACGATCCCCAACGAGGCCGGACTCCTCGAGGTCGCGGTCCACCTC
>JAHEXN010000224.1:5354-5775 GCA_023252095.1 Actinomycetes bacterium
CCGCGTGCACACACTGGGTCGTCCGCCCCGGCGGCTCACGTTCCTGCACCTGGACGGCTCGGTCGACCACCTGCCGGCGCTCGGCTCGGAGGTCACGGCCGACGGCCGCAAGGTCGGATCCGTCGGCACCTCGGCGCGCCACCACGAGCTCGGTCCCATCGCGCTCGCGCTGCTGAAGCGCTCGGTCGACCTCGACGCGGCCCTGCTCGTCGACGGCGTGGCCGCGGCCCAGGAGGCCGTCGTCGACCCGGAGGCCGGCCTGCACGTGCGACCGGCGCTCCGTGGCTGACATGGCGCCCCGCTTCGCCGTCCTCGGCGTCTGCACGGCAAACATCTGCCGCTCCCCGATCATCGAGGCGGTGCTGCGCGACCAGCTCGACGACCAGTACTTCGAGGTCGCGAGCGCTGGCGTCCGCGGGTG
>JAHEXN010000225.1 GCA_023252095.1 Actinomycetes bacterium
CGACGAGTTCGAGGCGTGGACCTCCGGCGTCGAGCCGGTCGACCGCCAGCCGGACGTCGTGCCCGACGACGTTTGCGTCGTCATGTACTCCTCCGGCACGACCGGGCGACCCAAGGGCGTGCAGCTCACGCAGCACGCCATGGTGCGGCACTGCTACGTCGGCGGCGGCGACGCGCAGTACGGAGACGGCTCGATGATGATGGTCGCGATGCCGATGTTCCACGTCGGTGGCACGTCGTACGCGCTGCTCGGACTGACGCACGGCATCCCCGCGTACGTCGTCAAGGAGGTCGACCCGACCCTCATGGCCGGCGCGATGCTGGCGGGCTGCACGCACGCGTTCCTCGTTCCGCCCGTCATCGCAGCACTGCTGCAGGCCGGCGAGCAGGCGATGGCGCTGTTCGGTCGCCTGCGCCAGGTCGGCTACGGCGCCGCGCCCATGCCGCCGCCGGTCGTGCGGAAGGTCATCGAGGCCTGGCCCGACACCTCGTTCATGCAGGTCTACGGCATGACCGAGTTCGGCGGGGTCATCTCAGTGCTCGACGACGCCGCCCACCGCGACCTCGAACGTCCGGAACGCCTGCTCTCGGTGGGCCAGCCGGTCGAGGGCGCCGAGCTGCGCGTCGTCGACCCAGCCACGCTCGAGGACGTTCCCGCCGGCACCTCGGGCGAGCTGTGGTTCCGCACCGAGCAGGCCACGATCGGCTACCTGGGGCGCCCCGAGGCCACGGCCGAGCTCATCACCGACGACGGCTGGGTGCGCACGGGAGACGTCGGGCGGGTCGACGACGGCGGCTTCATCTTCATCGAGGACCGCATCAAGGACATGATCATCACGGGCGGCGAGAACGTGTACTCCCCCGAGGTCGAGCGTGTCCTGGCCGAGCACCCCGCAGTGCTCGAGGCGGCTGTGATCGGCGTGCCCGACGACCGGTGGGGCGAGACGGTCAAGGCCGTCGTGGCCCTGCGGCCAGGCGCCGAGGCGACCGAGCAGGACCTGATCGCCTTCACGAGGGAACACCTGGCCCACTACAAGGCCCCGACGACGATCGACGTGATCGAGGCGCTCCCCCGCAACCCCTCCGGCAAGATCCTCAAGCGCGACCTCCGCAAGCCCTACTGGGGCGACCAGCAGCGCCAGGTCTGACCCGGCCGGCCGGTGGTTGAGGTGTGAGCGCCCTCTGGGGCGCGAGCCTCGAAACCTCCCGCACGAGACCCGAACCTGACCATGGTTTCGAGGCTCGTCGCTGGCGCTCCTCACACCTCAACCACCGGGAGTGCGGGCGGAGCCCCGCCCCTTGAGGTGCGCCCTTCGAGGCTCGTTCCTCGCACCTCAGGACCCGGAACGAGCCTCGAAAGGGGTACCGCAACCCGCGGTTCAGGTGAGGGGGAGGTGGGGGGTGAGGTCGGAGCGCTCGCCGCTGGCCTTCACGCGGTGGGCCGCTCTCGCTTCGCTCCACTCCAGGGTTCCTCGGGCCAGGGCGATCCAGGTCGGGGCGTCGGTCTCGACCACGGCCGGCGGCGTGCCGCGGGTGTGCTTGGCGCCCTCGATGACCTGCACCGCGGCGAACGGGGGCACCCGCACCTCGACGCTGTGCCCTGGCGAGCGCGCCTCCAGCACGGCCATGAAGTGGCGCGTGGCTGCCGCGAGGTCCGCCCGCTCGGTGCCGCCGGCGTCGAGTCGGTCGAGGACCGCCGCGAGCTCGGCGGCGGGCAGCGGGGTGAGTCGGCGGGCCACCCGGTCAGGCTAGTCGCCCTCAGCCGTCACGATCGGCGGGGCGGGGGCAGCCGGGGCACACTGGCGGCATGGACCCCCGCGCACGTCTCGGCGAGCTGATCTTCGCCCGCGTCGCGGGCGACGACGGCCCGGCGCATCGCGACCGCATCCACCTCGCCGAGGGTCCGCGCCGGTTCGGCCCCGACTCGTCGATCGTGCAGGTGCACGGCGATGCGTCGATGTTCATCGGCGGCATCCGGGCGCTGCTGCTGCAGTCGCTGCACCCCCTCGCGATGGCGGCGGTCGACCAGCACTCGGGGTTCCGTGGCGACCCGTGGGGTCGCCTCCAGCGCACGAGCCACTTCCTCGCCACCACGACGTTCGGCACCGAGGCCGACGCCGACCGCATGGTGCGCGCGGTTCGCGCCGTCCACGACACGATCACGGGCACCGCGCCCGACGGCCGGCCGTACGCGGCGTCCGACCCGCACCTGCTGCGCTGGGTGCACGTCGCCGAGGTCGACAGCTTCCTGCGCGCGCACGACCGCTACGGCGCGAATCCGCTCGACGCCGCCGGACGCGACCAGTACCTCGCCGAGGCGGCCGTCGTCGCCCGGCAGCTCGGCGCCGAGCACGTCCCGGAGTCGGTCGCCGAGCTCGAGCAGGCGCTGGCCGACTACCGGCCGGAGCTCCAGAGCACCCCGGCTGCTCGGCGGACTGCGCGCTTCCTCCTGGTGAACCCGCCGGTGCCGCTGCCGCTCCGCGCCCCCTACGCGCTGCTCGCCGGCGCTGCCGTGGGCCTGCTCCCCCGGTGGGCCCGGCTGCCCCTGCGGCTGCCGTGGCTCCCGGTCACGGAGTCGACCGCGATCCGCCTCGGCGGCGAGACCGCGGTGCGCACGATCCGTTGGGCGATGACCCCTCCAGCGTCGAGCGTCAGCTGATCGGGACGACGCGCTCGAGGAAGTCGAGGTAGTCGGCGACCGCCGCCTCGAACGGCTCACCGAGATAGATGTCGAAGTGGCCGACGTCGTGGTGGCGCACCTCGACCATGGACGAGCGCGCGAGCTGGCGCGTCGCGGTGGGGGCGGGTGCCACGGTGTCGCGATCGCACACCGCGGCGAGCACCGGCGTGCGGATGGCCTTCACCTTGCGGCCCGGGCCGTAGAGCATGACCTCGACCGCGGCCCGGCCCGCCATCCTGTTCTCGAAGTCAGGCGCCTCCGTGGTCAGGGCGCGCATCGCGGGCTCGGCGTCCGGGGCAGTCATCAGCGCAGTGCTCCCTGCGGCGCCCGAGCCCGCGACGTAGACCGGCGCGCGACGGAACAGGCGTGCGACGAGGTCACGGAGCGCCACCCACGTGACCTTGAGCGAGGTCACCGTGGGCACGACCCGGAGCGAGGCGATGCCGTCGGTGAACGGGCACTGGGCGATCGCGGCGGCGAGGTCGTCACGGCGCGCGAGCGTGAGGGCGTGGCCGCCTCCGAAGCTCGTGCCCCAGACCACGACACGCCCAGGGTCGACTCCCGGGAGCGTGCGCGCGAAGGCGATGGCCGCGTCCCAGTCCTCCAGCTGGCACTTGACCGACAGCACCTGCCGCGGCTCACCGCCACTCCCCCCGAAGCTGCGGTAGTCGAAGGCGAGCGCCGCGTAGCCGGCCCCCGTGAAACGCCGGGCGAAGGCGTCGAGCCCGGCTGACTTGACGTAGCCCAGGCCGTGACCGAGCACGACGACCGGCACCGGCCCCGCCGAGTCAGCCGGGGCATAGGCCCACGCCTCCACCGGGGTGCCGTGCACGTCGAAGGTCACCGTGGTGCGCATCTCGAGGTCCGATCGCTCAGAGGGTCAGAACGCGACCTGCGACGACCAGGAGAACCTGGTCGCACTCGGCCGCGACGGCCTGGTTGGCGCGACCGAGCATGTCACGGAACAGCCGACCTGACCGGTGCTCGGGCACGACGCCCATCCCGACCTCGTTCGTGACCACGACGATCGACCGCTCGCTCTCGGCCACGGCGCGGGCGACCGCGGCGATGCGCTCGCGCAGCACAGGCTCCCAGTCGTCCTGCACCGCGTCCCACGCGTCGAGCTCGTCGAGCTGGGCCGTGATCCAGGTGCCCAGGCAGTCGACGATGACGGCGCCCTCCGCCGCCGCGATCGCCTCCGGCAGCTCGATCGACTCGACCGTGGTCCAGTGCCCGGGTCGGCGGGAGCGGTGCGAGGCGACGCGCGCCGCCCAGTCGGGGTCGTCCTCGACCTCGGGCGGGGGGCCGGGCGCGACGTAGGTGACGACTGGCTCACCGACCACCAACGACTCCGCGTGGAAGGACTTGCCCGAGCGGGCTCCGCCGGTCACGAGCACCTTCATGGCCACTCCCATCGGTCGGCACCGTCAGTCACCTCAGGGTAGGCCACGGCGATCTGCGGTCCGAGTGCCGACTTGCGCCCCGGCCCTGCGGTGCCAGAGTGTCGGGAACGGCCGCACCACGTTCGACGAGGAGCATGCCCATGACCGACGCGTCGACCACAGACCAGCGGGAACCGGCACCGACCGAGGACCTGCAGCGGGCCATCGGAGGCCCGCTCCTGTTCTTCTACGTCCTCGGCGACGTGCTCGGATCGGGCATCTACGCCTTGATCGGCGTCATGGCCTTCACGGTGGGAGGGGCATTCTGGCTCTCGTTCGTGATCGGTGTCGCGATCGCCCTGCTGACGGGCTTCGCCTACGCCGAGCTCATCACGAAGTACCCGCAGGCCGCGGGCGCCGCGCTGTACGCCCACAAGGCGTTCAAGAGCCCGCCCGTCACGTTCCTCGTGACGTTCTGCCTGCTCGCGGCCACGATCGCCGCGGCCGGCACGCTCGCGCGAGTCTTCGGCGGCACGTACTTCGAGTCGATCACGAAGGGCACGATCCTCGAGGGCACGTCGACCACGACGGTCGCGATCATCTTCATCATCACCCTGTCGCTGCTCAACTTCCGCGGCATCAGCGAGTCGGTGTGGGCCAACGCGATCATGACCGCGGTCGAGTCGATCGGACTCGCGATCGTGCTGCTCGTCGGCGTGCTGGTGGTCGTGAACGGCGACGCGAACTTCAGCCAGCCGTTCGACCTCAACGACGGCAACCCGGCGCTCGTGGTGCTCAGCGGCGTCGCCCTCGCGTTCTTCGCGATGACCGGGTTCGAGAACGCAGCCAACATCGCCGAGGAGGTCCGCGAACCCAGCAAAGTGTTCCCGAAGGCGCTCCTGGGCGGCATGGCCACGGCTGGCGTGCTCTACATGGTCATCGCCTTCATCGCCTCGATGGTCGCCCCGATCGAGGACCTCGCGAAGGACGGTGGCGAGGGCGGCAGCCTCCTGACCGTGGTGCAGGCCGGGCCGCTCGCGGTCCCCGACGAGATCTTCGCGGTCATCGCGCTGATCGCCGTGACCAACACCGCGCTCGTCTCGCTCGTCGCCCAGTCGCGCATCATGTACGGGATGGCGAAGCAGGGCATCGTGCCCCGCATCTTCGCCCGCACGCACGCCACCCGGCGCACACCGTGGGTCTCGATCATCTTCACGGCGAGCCTCGTGTGCGTGCTGCTCGCCACGGCCGACGTCGACCGGCTCGCCACCGTGACCGTGCTGTTCCTGATCGTCGTCTACGGCATGGTCTGCACGTCGGCCCTCGTGCTGCGTCGCGGGTCCGGGGTCGACCACGAGCACTACCGTGCGCCGACGTTCCTGCTCTACGCGGGCGTCGTCGCCAACGCAGGCATCCTCGTGCACACCGCGATCGACGACCCTGGCTCTCTGGTGTGGTGCGGTGGCATCCTGCTGATGGGCGTGGTCCTGTACTTCGTCAACCGGCTCGTCATGAAGGGCGACCCGCAGTCCATCGATCCGGCCGAGCTCACCGGCTGACCTGAGCTCACACACCACTAGGGGTAGCCATGCACGTCCTCGTCGCCACCGACGGATCTCGCCAGTCTCACGACGCGGCGAAGTTCCTGCGCAAGACCGTTGAC
>JAHEXN010000226.1 GCA_023252095.1 Actinomycetes bacterium
GGGCCGAGTGTCTCTCGCGACCACACGCCAGGCACCAGGACGCCATAGGCCAGGAGCGGAACCCCGCCCGAGACGACGGCCGCGACGACCCGCCGGATGACGATCTGCACAGGTGGACCGTATCCGGACTCCGGCTCTCCGCGTTAGCGTTCGAGGCATGAAGCGCCTGCTCGTCGTCCAGCACACGCCGACCGACAACCTCGGCTCGATCGCCGACGCCGTGCTGGCCGGGGCGCGTCATCCGGACCTGGAGGGCGTGGAGGTCCAGGTGCTGCCCGCGCTCGAGGCCGGCATCGACGACGTGCTGGCTGCCGACGGGTACCTGCTCGGGACGCCGGCGAACTTCGGGTACATCTCCGGGGCGATGAAGCACTTCTTCGACACGGTCTACGACCACGTGCGGGAGGAGACCGCCAAGCGTCCGTTCTCGTACTGGATCCACGGCGGCTACGACACGACCGGCGCCGAGCGCGCGATGGAGCAGATCACGACCGGGCTCGGCTGGACCCTCGTGGCCGAGCCGCTGGTGTTCACGGGCGAGGTCACCGCCGACCGCCTCGAGGCCGCCACCGAGCTCGGCGGCACCGTCGCCGCGAGGGTGGCTGGCTGAGCTCCCGCCGACGGAGGTTTCGAGGCTCGCCGAGAGCTCCTCGCACCTCTACCACCGGTGGTTGAGGTGCGAACGCCGCCTGCGGCGTGAGCCTCGAAACCTCCGTCAACCAGCAGTCGGGAGGAGGGCGGTGCGGTCGGCGGTCATGAGGTCGGCGACGCAGACACTGCCGGCCAGCGCGCCGGCGCCGATCGCGTTCGCGACCGAGGCCATCGCCATGGGCAGCTCTCGGTGGTGCGCGGCGTCGCCACCGGCGTAGACGCCCGGGACGCTGGTGCGACCGAATGCGTCGACCAGGATCGATCCCATCGCCGAGACCTCCAGGCCGAGCTGCTCGGCGAATGGGGCCGCCTGGTGGATCGTCGGCGCCACGAACACGCCGTCGAGCCGCACCGAACCGGTGCCCGCGAGGTGGACCAGCACACCGCCGCCGTCGGGAGTCACCCGCTCGACGACCTCCTCGTGGACCGTCGCGCCGTACGCGCCCAGAAGAGCCCGAGTCTCCTCGTCGAGGACCGTGCCGTGCGAGAACACGTCGAACGTCCGGGAGATGCGTGGGAAGAAACCCGCCAGGTGCAGGAGGTGGGCGGGCAGCGTGCCGATCACGCCCGCGGCGGCACCGCTCAGCTCGTGCCCGTGGCAGAACGGGCAGTGCGCGACGCCACGGCCCCAGAGGTCGGCGAGCCCGTCGATGCCCGGCAGCTCGTCGCGCACCCCGGTCGCGATCACGACGTGGCGCGCGCGGCGCGTCGACCCGTCGTCGAGCGTCGCGACGAACTCGCCAGCCCACCCGGTCAGGGTCTCGACCCGGGCTGCCACGCTCGTGACGGTGTCGTAGGCGTCGATGTCGCGTCGGGCAGCGGCGCGAAGCTCGGCCGGATCCTGCCCGTCGTGGCCGATCAGGTTGTGCAGGTGCCGCTCAGGGGCGTTGCGATACACGCCGGAGTCGGCGTGAAGCACGGTGCGGTGTACTCGCGCCAGGCTCAGGGTCGCCTGCAGGCCGGCAGGGCCGCCGCCGATCACGAGCGCGTCGTGGAGAGCGATGTCGTTCATGGGTCCTCCTGGGATCGGAAGGATGGCGGACTTGCCATCGGACCCAGGATCTGACTTCATGTCGACATGAAGTCAAGTCCCGCGAAGCCGGTCTCCTGGAGCATCGGCGACACCGCCGCGAAGTTCGACCTGCCGACACACGTCCTGCGCCACTGGGAGGACATGGGCCTGCTGCGTCCGGACCGCGACTCCGGCGGACGCCGACGCTACGACCAGAACGACGTCGTGCGCATCGCGGTCGTCGTGCGGAACCGCCAGGCCGGGATGGGCCTGGAGCAGATCCGGGTCCTGCTCGACGAGGACGCGCCGAACCGGCACCAGGTGCTGCTCGACCACGTGGCCGACCTGGACCGGCGCATGGCGGAGATGCAGCGTTCGCGCGAGATGACGATGCATGCCTTCGACTGCAACCAGCACGACATCACCCGCTGCCCTCAGTTCGCCGGCTTCGTGGCCGACCTCGTGGGCTGAGACCCGCTGCTCAGCGCCACCGTAAGAACGACGCCGGCAGGACGCGAGCCCTGCGCCGACGTCCTCGGGGTGCCCCGGCCAGCAGGTCCTTCACGACCGCGGCAGCGTCGTCACGGACCGTGGACTCCCGCTCCAGCAGGCGGCCCTGGTGCGGACCGTAGCGTCGTTCCTCGAGGACCGAGCGAAGTCGCGCGAGCGACTCCTCCGCCTCGGGGCGGACATGGCCAGCGAGGACAGCAGCGTGCGCCGCGACCGTGGTCGACGCGTCGGCCGCGACGCCGAGGTCCTCCCCCGTGGCCACGACCTCGCGCCACCACTCGTCCGGAGTGGCGGAAGGCCGCAGCCGGCGTCGGCGGACTGCGACCCGCACGAGTCCGGGCGCGACGGCCAGCACGAGCAGCACGCCCGTCAGCCCGAGCAACACCTCACGTCGCACCTCACGCTGCTCGGCCCGAGCTGCCGCATCGGCCGCGGGGTCGTCGAGCGCCTCCGGGGCACGGCCCTCCGAGGTCGTCTCCGGCAGTGGCGCCGGAGCGGCCGACGTCGGGGCCGGGGTCGCGCCGCCCGCGTCAGAGCCCTCCACGTCGACGATGCCAGGCGTGGGCTCGAACTCGGTCCAGCCCACGCCGTCGACGTACACCTGGGGCCAGGCGTGGAGCTGGTCGGTCGTGACGCGATAGCGCTCCTCGTCCTCGGAGGTCTCAGGCCCGGGCTGGGCTCGGACCCCGGGCGCGTACCCGACCATGATGCGAGCCGGCACACCGAGCGAGCGCGCCATGACCGCCATCGCCGAGGAGAAGTGCACGCAGTACCCGCTCCGCTCCTGCAGGAAGCGTTCGAGGACCGCCATCCCGTTGCCGTCGTACTCGCCCCGGACCGGTGCCGTCTCGGAGTACTCGAACGCTCCGGAACGGAAGAAGTCCTGCAGTGCCTGGGCCTTCGCGTACGCCCCGACCTGGTCGCCCGCGACGAGCTGCGCGGTGTCCCGGATCGACTGCGGCAGGTCGGCCGGGAGCTCGAGGTACGGGCCGAGGCGTTCCGGGTAGGTGAGGGGTTCGATCGCGAGCTGCTGCTCCGTCGGCTGGCGCACGAGACTCGTGACCGCATAGGTCTGGTTCTGCGTGTCGCTGGAGTCGGACCGGAAGGTGAGACCCGCGTCGTTGCCGTCCCAGTCTCCATCGAGGCCCCGGACGTCCACGGCGGGATACGGAACGGGCAGCATCGAGGTGCGGAGATCGCGGATCTCCACCTCGACGACCTGACGCTCGACCTCCACCCCCTCGGCGATGTCGGCGCGACCCTCTGCGGGCGAGGACGCGTCGTTCGCGACCGGCTCCCACGTCTCGCCCGTGAAGTCCCGCAGCATCGCGACCGAGAGGTAGGGCGGTGGCCCGTTGGTCGTGTACTCGAGGGCCACGGCTCTCGACGGGCTCCGCAGGTCGTCGCCGAGGCTCAGGATCGGGTTGATCCCCCGCTCGAACGGGCCGGCCTCGATGTCGTCGGCGACACCGGTCAGGCCGGACGTGTCCGGCAGGACGGGCGCCAGCGCGAAGGCCAGGACGAGCGCCCCCAGGCCGACCGACACGGAAGCGGGACCCATGAAGGGCGGGCGCGACGTGCCCGCGCCCCCCGGGCCCGGGGGACGCGCCGAGCGGTGCAGGAGCAGCAACCACGCCGCGGCGGGAACCGCCAGGACCACGAACGAGGGGACCTCGTCGACGACGACGGCCGGGACGAGGTAGAGGACCAGGAGCAGCACACCGAGCAACGGCACGCCGCCCTGGCGTTGCAGCAGGAGGTCACCGGCCAGCGCGACGAGCACGAACGCGCCGGCCGTGACGAGCGTGATCGCGCTGGTCGCGTCGACCGGTGGGGCCTGTTCGGCAACGACCGTCCTCGCCCGGTCGAGCAGGTCGACCAAGGTCTCCAGGCTCGACGGCGTCGGGACGAAGCCGAGCGCCAGCGACTCGGAGGCGAACCCCCACACGAGGGCGAGCACGCCGGCCAGGAGGCCTGCCGCGGCGGCTCCCCGCCAGGCGAGCGCGCGGATCGTGCCCGTGACCACCAGCACGATCGCGGCGTATCCGACCACCGTGACCCACCACCAGGTGCCGCTGAGCAGCGGGACGAAGCCTCCGGCGAGCACGGCCAGCGCAGCGAGCAGCACGCCGCGCTCGGCCAGGCTCCCGGCCCGCGTCACGCCCTCACGGCCGCGCACGACCGGCCTCCCGCCCCAGCTCCGACCAGACGGCGACGACGTCGTCGGTCTCGTCCCACGCGACGACACGCCACCCCGCTGACCTGAGCACGTCGAGCACGGCGCCGCCGCTGTCGCCCGCCACCATGGCCAGCACCTGCTCGGACCGGCGCAGCGCCGACACCCACTCGCGGGCGCGGGCGAGGTCGACGACACCGATCACCGCGACGACGGACCGACGATCCGGGGGCGGTCCCTCCAGGGGTGCACGGTCGCGGTGCGAGAGCTCGGCGAGGACCGCGAGCGCGGTCGACACGGAGTCGCCCGCGTCGACGACCGCTCGCGGCTCGCTGCCGGGGACCACCATCGCGACGGCGTGGCCCTCGTGCGCGAAGTGGCTGGTTGCCGAGGCCGCCGCGACGAGCGCCCACTCGGTCGGTCCCGGCGCGGTGCCGGGGTCGACGGCCACCGTCACCTGGTCGGCCGTGACCGACTCGTCCTGCCGGACCATGAGCTCGCCCCGACGCGCCGTGGTGCGCCAGTCGATGCGCTTGGGTGCGTCCCCCGGCTGATAGGCGCGCGACACGACGTCGTCCTCGCCGTCGCCGCGGCGCCGGGCCGATGCCCGGCCGGTCCGGGCGGTGACGGACCCGCGGACCGCCGACAACCGGGGCAGCGGGACACGGCGCGGCAGCACCACGACGTCGACGTCGTCGTCGATGCGGCGTCGGCGGACCACGACCCCGAACGGGTCACGGACCACGACGAGCACCGGCCCGAGCGCGTGCCGCCCCCGAGACCCGCCGCTCACCCGGACCGCGGCGTCTGCCGAGGCCCGTCGCGAGTCGGCCGGGCCCACCGAGCCGACCGCACCGGAGGCCGGGCCCCCGAGCGCGGAGGGAAGATCGGCCCGCCAGCGCACGTCGAGGCTCTGCACCCGCGACCGGTTGACGATCGTCACCCGTGCGTTCGTGACAGCACCGTGGTCGAGCGTCCGCACGGCCAACGACCTCTCGACTGCCAGTCGCCGGGGCACCAGCAGGACGGCCAGGGCCGCGAGCAGGAGCAGCCCGAGCAGCAGGCCGGCAACGGGCAGCAGGGCGTCCAGCTGCCAGCGACCGGCCGCGAGCACGGAGACGAGGGCCACGGCCAGGAGGGCGACACCGCGCCCCGTCAGCCGGACGGCCCGCATCAGCGCTGGTGACGCGCGCCGGCCGGCACCGGCGTGGCCGCGAGGACCCGGGCCACCGCGTCGTCGCCCGTCCCCCGGTGCGTGGCGATGCGGTGCGCGAGCACGGGTGGGGCGAGCGCCGCCAGGTCGTCCGGCAGCACGAACTCGCGCCCGTGCACGTACGCGCGAGCCTTGCCGGCACGCACCAGGTGGAGGGCGGC
>JAHEXN010000227.1:0-3256 GCA_023252095.1 Actinomycetes bacterium
GGGGAACATGAGGTCGCCGTAGAGCAGGACGCCGTGCCATCCGTCGATCGCGCGTCCCTTCTCGAACAGCAGCGAGGGGATCTCGGCGATGAGCCGGAATCCGCACGCGTGCGCGACCCGCAGGGACGGGAGGTTGCCGACGTGGGCCTGCCAGTGCACGGCCTCGGTGTAGCCGCTCGAGAACGCCTCCATGACCGCGAGCCGCACGGCGGCGGTCATGACACCTCGGCCGCGTGCGGCGGGGTGCAGCGAGAAGCCGATCGTTGAGACTCCGCGGGTCCGGATCACGACGTCGCCCGCGAACTGCGGTTGCCCATCGTCTCCCGTGACCTCGATCGCCCACATCAGGTGGGTCCCCGCGTCCCATCCGGCCTGGACGACGTCGGCGAGGAAGCGGGTCGCCTCGTTCGGCCCGTACGGCGTCGGTACCGCGGTCCACCGCACCATCTCCGGGTCGGTCGCGGTCTCGACCATCGCGGGAAGGTCGGCCGGCGTGTGCGCGCGGAGGGTCACGACACCGTCGGTCAGGACCGGCACGGACAGCGGCCAGGCGGGTTCGCTCACGGGAAGTCTCGGCCTCAGTGGCTGGCGCGGTACGCGTCGGCAGGGTAGACGCCCAGGACGCGGACGTCGGTCGTGAAGAACGTGAGCTCCTCGAGCGCCCGCGCCAGGCCCGGGTCGTCGGGGTGCCCGTCGACCTCTGCCAGGAACTGTGTCGCCGTGAACTCGCCCCCGACCATGTACGACTCGAGCTTGGTCATGTTGACGCCGTTGGTGGCGAAGCCGCCGAGCGCCTTGTAGAGCGCAGCCGGCAGGTTGCGCACGTTGAACATGAAGGTCGTGACGATCGGTCCCGGGCCGAGTGCCGGACGCGCGGGCTCGCGCGACAGCACGACGAACCGGGTCGTGTTGTGGTCCTCGTCCTCGACGTCCTTCGCGAGCACCTCGAGTCCGTAGATGTCGGCCGCGAGCGGCGGGGCGATCGCCGCCTGCGTGGGATCGGCGGCGTCGGCGATCTCGCGGGCGGCGCCAGCGGTGTCGCCGGAGATCACGGTCGTGAGTCCGAGGCGGGCGATGATGCGTCGGCACTGGCCGAGCGCGTGCACGTGGCTGTGCACGGTGCGGATCGACTCCAACGTGGCTCCCGGCACGGCCATGACGTGGAACCGGATGCGCAGGAAGTGCTCGGCCACGATGTGCAGCCCGGACTCGGGCAGGAAGTGGTGGATGTCGGCCACACGCCCCGCGATCGTGTTGTCGATCGGGATCATGGCCAGATCGGCCGCGCCAGAACGGACGGTGGCGAAGACGTCCTCGAACGACGCGCAGGCCACGGCCTCGAGCTCGGGATAGTGCTGCTGGCAGACGATGTGCGAGTTGGCGCCCGGCTCGCCCTGGTAAGCGATGCGTCCTGTCGTGCGGGGGGAGGTCACGGGACCAGTCTGGCACCCGCCGACGGGCGGACGGGAGCCACGACGGGCTCGGCCCACGTGCGTGCGACGAACGCCTCCTTGACCGCGGCGGCCATGGCGGCGGCCCGGTCGACGGGCACGAGGGCGATGACGCTGCCGCCGAACCCGCCGCCGGTCAGGCGCGCGCCCAGTGCACCGTGCTCGAGAGTGAGCTCGACTGCGAGGTCGAGCTCAGGACAGCTGACCTCGAAGTCGTCACGCAGGGACTCGTGCGACGAGGTGAGGATCAGGCCGAGCTGCTCCCAGCCGCCGGTGCGCAGCGCCTTGACGGCGCCGCGCACGCGCGTGGTCTCGGTGATGACGTGCCGCGTGCGTCGGACCAGGACGGGGTCGTCGAGCGTGAACACGGCGTCGACCTGGGCGGCGCTCAGGTGCTCGAGGCCGAGCTCGGCGCACGCGGCGGCGCACTCCTCGCGACGCGCGGCGAACTCGCCGGCCGCGAGGTCGTGGTGCACGCGCGTGTCGATCACGGCCAGGGCGAGACCCGCCGAGGCAGGGTCGAGCTCGACGTCGCTCGTGGTGGGTGGGTCCGGCCGGTGGTCGATCAGCAGCGCGTGACCCGCCTGGGCGAGCAGCACGGCGAGCTGGTCCATGCGACCGACGGGCGCGCCCACGAAGTCGGTCTCGGCGCGCTGCGCGACGGCAGCCACCGCGTGGCGGTCGATCTCGGACCCCGCCACGTCGGCGAGCGCCAGGGTCACGCCGCACGTGAGCGCGGCCGACGACGCGAGGCCGGCTCCGCGGGGGAGCGCGGACTCCACGACGAGGTCGGTGCCGACGACCCGGTGCCCGGCCTGCTGCAGGGCCCAGACGGCGCCGGCGACGTACCCGGCCCAGCCCTCGACCTCGCCCGGTGCGACCGACAGCGGCACGTCGGCGCGCTCGCCGCCGCTCCAGACTGCGACCCGGTCGTCGTCGCGTCGGCGCGCCTTGACCGTGAGTCCGCGGTCGATCGCGAACGGAAGCGTGGGACCACCGTTGTGGTCGAGGTGCTCACCGATCAGGTTGACGCGTCCTGGCACGTGCCACTGCTTGATCTCCACCACGCCTCGACCCTAGGCGAGCGGGGCGCCGGGGCGTGGAGGCCGTCCACAGGCGGGCTGGCATGATGCTGGCCATGTCCGACGCTTCCCCCTCGCAGTCAGGCACGGCGCGGCGACCTCGGGCGCTGTCCGGTGCCCAGCCGACCGCCGACTCCTACCACCTGGGCAACTACTTCGGTGCCTTCCGGCAGTGGGTCGCGCTGCAGGACGAGTTCGAGACGTTCTACTTCATCCCCGACATGCACGCGATCACGGTCGAGTACGACCCGGCGCTGCTGCGTGAGCGCACGTACGTCGCCGCTGCGCAGATGCTCGCCTCGGGCGTCGACCCCGAGCGCAGCGCCCTGTTCGTGCAGAGTCACGTTCCCGAGCACACGCAGCTCGCGTGGATCCTGAACGGCATCACGGGTTTCGGCGAGGCCGGTCGCATGACGCAGTTCTAGGACAAGTCGGCGAAGGGCGGGAGCGACAACGCGAGCGTCGGGCTCTTCACGTATCCGATCCTGATGGCCGCCGACATCCTGATCTACCAGGCCGACAAGGTTCCGGTCGGTGAGGACCAGCGCCAGCACGTCGAGCTGACGCGCAACCTCGCGCAGCGGTTCAACCACCGCTTCGGCGAGACGTTCACCGTGCCCGAGGCGCACATCGTCAAGGCGACGGCGAAGATCTACGACCTGCAGGACCCGACCTCGAAGATGAGCGGCTCCAACGTCACGCACGCGGGTGTCGTCGACCTGA
>JAHEXN010000227.1:3266-5720 GCA_023252095.1 Actinomycetes bacterium
GGTCGGCGGTCACGGACTCCGGATCGGAGATCGTCTACGACCCGGCCGCCAAGCCGGGCATCTCGAACCTGCTGACGATCTACTCCGCGGTGACGGGCCGATCGATCGACGAGGTCGTGGCCGAGTACGAAGGACAGCAGTACGGCCACCTCAAGGTGGCCCTCGGTGACCTGCTCGCCGACTTCGTCGGCGCCTTCGGCGACCGCACCCGGGAGCTCCTGGGTGACCGGGCCGAGCTCGACCGCATCCTCGCGGCCGGCGCCGCGCGCGCCCGCGAGGTCGCGGCCCCCACCCTCGCGCGCGTCTACGAGCGCTCCGGATTCGTCCGACCGGTCTGAGGTCACGATGACGACGGGAGAGCTGCGCGAGACGGTCACGTACGGCGTTGCGATCGCGGTGCCGGAGCCGCACGCCTCCCACCTGCGGGGGAAGCGCTGCGAGTTCGGTGACCCCGAGGGAGAGCGGGTCCCGACGCACGTGACCCTGGTCCCGCCGACCGCCACCTCGCCGGCGGAGATCGAGTCGGTGCGAGCCGTCCTGGCCACGATCGGCGCCGCGCACCAGCCCTTCACGATGCGACTCGACGGCACCGACACGTTCGCACCGGTCTCGCCCGTAGCCTTCGTGGCGGTGGCTGAGGGCGCAGACGAGACGACCCGCCTGGCCGATGACGTGCGTGAGCGCCTCGCGACGGGTGAGCCCGACTTTCCCTTCCATCCGCACGTCACCGTGGCGCACCACCTCGACCGGTCGTCGCTGGACCAGGCCTGCGAGGAGCTCGCGGGCTTCACGGCGGAGTTCCCGGTGCGCGACTTCGTCCTGTTCTGCCACGACGGCGCCGGCTGGCACGTCGACACCAGGTTCCCGCTGGGCTGACCTCCGCGCGAAGCGCGGCGGTCAGGGTCTCCACCGGCGAAGCCGGTCAGCCCGGTCGTCGAGTGGCGGCTGAGGAACGAAGACGCTGTATCGAGACGCTGCCCGCCTGACCGTGAGCGGTCGGACCGGCCGGTGGAACGGGGTGCCTGCGCCTGACCGCGTCTCGGTACACGTCCTTCGTTCCTCAGGACGCACTCGACGACCGGGCAGGCGGCTTCGCGGCGGCATGGGTCGGTCCGGCCGTCGAGTGCCTGCGAGGAACGAGCAGGTGTATCGAGACGGTGCCCGCCTGACCGTGAGCGGTCGGACCGGCCGGTGGAACGGGGTGCCTGCGCCTGACCGCGTCTCGGTACACGTCCTTCGTTCCTCAGGACGCACTCGACGACCGGACGGGCGACTTCGCCGCGACGCCCTGACTCGCGCGCTGGCGCGCGCTCGTCAGCCCAACGCGCGCACGAGCTCGTCGCGGAAGGCGCGCGCGGCGAGCGACATCGCCTGCTCGTCGCGGTGTGACACGCCGATCGTGCGCGTGAGCGTGGGGGAGACGAGCCGGGCGACCGCGAGCTGGGGCCGGGTCGCGACGACCATCTGCGGCACGATCGCGTGGCCGAGCCCGGCCTCGACGAAACGCAGCACGGCACTCATCTCGCCGCCCTCCACCGCGATCACGGGCTCGAAACCGGCCTCGCGACACGCCGCGTTGGTGCGGTCCCGCAGGTCGTAGCCCTCCCGGGCCATGACGAGCGGGACGTCGTGCAGGTCCCGGACGGGAACCTCCGTCGCGAGCTCGTGGTGCGGGGGGCCCACCAGCACGAGCTGCTCGGTCAGCAGCTCGGTCGTGACCAGGTCCTCGTGCTCGGTCGTGGCCGAGACGATGTTCAGGGCCAGATCGAGCCGTCCACGGACGAGCTCGAGCATCAGCAGTCGCGAGCCGGACTCGTGCACCTCCAGGTCGATGCCGGGGTGACGCCGGTGGAACGCCGTGAGCACCTCGGGCAGAAGGCCGTCGCACAACGACGGGGTCGCTCCGAGGCGCACCCGGCCGCGCCGCAGCCCCGCGACCTCCTGCACCGACTCCTCGGCGGCCTCGACGTCGATCAGGATCCGTTCGGCATGGGGGAGCAGCGCCTCACCGGCACTCGTGAGCTCGATCGCCCCCCGGTTGCGGACGAACAAGGGCGTGCCGAGCGAGTTCTCGAGCACGCGGATCTGCTTCGACATGCTGGGCTGGGAGACCCCCGTCAGCTCGGCGGCGCGGGTGAAGTGCCGTGTCTGGGCGACCGCCACGAAGTACCGGAGCTGCTGGACCTGCATGCGCCCAGTCTGTCATGCCCGTCGTCTATGCAAGGGAGCCTCAGTGAGACTGAGACAGAATCGTCAATCGGACCTACTGTGGCCACCGTGGTGACTTCCTCGACGATGAAGCGCACGCCCGCGACGCGGTCGACGGTGGCGCTCAAGTACCTGATGGCGGTCTCCGGTCTCATCATGATCGGATACCTGCTCCTGCACATGTACGGCAATCTGAAGGTCTTCGCGGGCCCGGAGGCGTTCGACGAGTACGCCCACCACCTGCGC
>JAHEXN010000228.1:0-2480 GCA_023252095.1 Actinomycetes bacterium
GCGTCGACCGCGGCCTCACACGTCATGGTCCCGGCGTACGCCGTGGTGCCCGACCCAGGATCCTCGACCGTGACCGGGGTCAGTGCCGCCGCGGGGAGCGACGGCACGTCGAACAGCTCGACGTGCAGGCTCGCGACGACCGTCTCGGGGTCGACCTCGATCCGGGCCGTGGCCGTCGGCGGGTGCGCGGCGACGACCTGCGAGTCGGTCCGGGCGAGCACGGTGCCCCCGCCCCAGGCGACAGTGTCACCGTCGATCGCGCGGACCTCGACCGCGGGGTGGTCGTTCACGACCTGGAGCCAGACCTCCTGGGGTCCCTCGCCGAGGCCGTCGAGCACGAGGTCCGTGCACCCCGGGCCACACGAGACGACGCGCCGGTCCGACGGGTCGTCGACCGGACCGTGCACGATCTCGAGGTGGACGCCGTGAGCGCCCACGGGCAACGAGGCGACGGCTGCGGAGACACGTGCGGTGTCGCCGTCCCGCAGCACGTCGACGTATCGCACTGCAGTCGGCCAGCTCCCGACGAACGCTGCCATCCACGCGGTGTAGTGGCCGGCCTCGCGACATCCGGCGTGGTCTGCGGTGGCGCAGACGTCCGTGGAGCCCAGGACGAACTCGTCCAGGTCGACGGTCGCGCCCAGCGGGACGCCGGCCGCCTGGTCGGCCGCACCGTCCCGCGCCCCGGCGTCGTAGGCCGACAGCTGTCGGAACGCCGCGTCGTGGGTCACGCCGGTCCGGTGCCCGTTCACGACGATCTCGTACACGTGGCGTCCGGCCTCGCACGCGGGCGCGTCGAAGGCGCCGTCGACGCACAGCGGCGGCAGAGGAGCCGAGCCGGTCGAGCACGCCACCGTCGGACCCTCATCGACGCACGTCAGCCCGGACGCCTCGGTCTCGGGGGCCCCGTCGCCGTCGCCGTCCACCCAGGCCGCCGCGTCGAGCGGTCGCTCCGCCGCGGGCACGGCCGTGAAGGAGACCGCGAGGTCAGTGACTCCCGTGTCCGGATCCGTCACGACGACCGGTGCGCCGAGCGCCGTCCACCACTCGTGGACGAACGGTGCGACCGTGACGGTCGTGATGACGGGCTCGGCGAGGGCTCGCGTGATGATCACGGTGTAGGTGCCCGGCCGGGTGAGACCCGGCATCGGCACGTCGCACCGGTGGCTCAGGCCGGGTTCGCCGACGACGCCCACCCGGGGACACCGCACGTTGTACGCCGCGTCGTAGTGCTCACCATCGGTCGCCTCGACCCGCAGCGTGCGGTCGGACTCGTCGAGGTCGAAGATCTCGACCTCCACCACGACGTGACCCAGGATCGTGTCGCCGTGAGCCGTGACCTGGACGGTGGGGTCGACTGCGGCCAGCGCGGTCACGGGCGGCAGCGTGGCCGCCGCGAACGCGAGAAGGCCCAGCACGACACGCACCACGGCTCGCATCTCCAGCACGCTAGACCGTGACGACGCGGCGCATCGCGAAATCGTCACATTCGCTGCCGCACCCGGGCACCGCCCATGACCTAGGCTGAACGACATGGACCGGCGCATCATGGGCATCGAGAACGAGTACGGCGTCACCTGCTCGTTCAAGGGCCAGCGCCGGCTGTCGCCCGACGAGGTCGCGCGCTACCTGTTCCGCCGCGTCGTCTCGTGGGGGCGCAGCAGCAACGTGTTCCTGCGCAACGGGTCACGGCTCTACCTCGACGTCGGCAGCCACCCCGAGTACGCGACCCCGGAGTGCGACGACGTCGCCGAGCTCGTGACGCACGACAAGGCGGGCGAGCGCATCCTCGAGGGCCTGATGCTCGACGCGCAGCAGCGGCTGCGCGACGACGGCATCGAGGGCGACATCTACCTGTTCAAGAACAACACCGACTCGGCCGGCAACTCCTACGGCTGCCACGAGAACTACCTCGTGACCCGCAGCGGCGAGTTCAGTCGGATGGCCGACGTCCTGATCCCGTTCCTGGTCTCGCGCCAGATCATCTGCGGCGCGGGCAAGGTCCAGCAGACCAGCCGCGGCACGATCTTCTCGGTCAGCCAGCGCGCCGAGCACATCTGGGAGGGCGTCTCGAGCGCCACGACCCGGTCGCGCCCCATCATCAACACCCGCGACGAGCCGCACGCCGACGCCGAGCGTTTCCGGCGGCTGCACGTCATCGTGGGCGACTCGAACATGAGCGAGACCACGACGCTGCTCAAGGTCGCCACGACCGAGCTCGTGCTGCGCATGATCGAGGCCGGGGTCACGATGCGGGACCTCACGCTCGACAACCCGATCCGTGCGATCCGCGAGATCTCCCACGACATGACGGGGCGCAAGAAGGTCCAGCTCGCCAACGGACGCGAGCTCTCGGCCCTGGAGATCCAGGCCGAGTACTTCGGCAAGGCCGCGGAGTTCGTCGACCGCCAAGGCCTCACCGACCCCGTCATCCACCGCGCGCTCGACCTCTGGGAGCGCACGCTCAAGGCCGTCGAGTC
>JAHEXN010000228.1:2490-5674 GCA_023252095.1 Actinomycetes bacterium
CAAGCGTGCCCAGGAGCGGCGCCGCGACTTCACGGTCGACTGGGTGCACCTCAAGCTCAACGACCAGGCCCAGCGCACCGTGCTGTGCAAGGACCCGTTCCGTTCGGAGGACGACCGCGTCCAGCGGCTCATCGACGGCATGTGATCGCGCCTGGTCAGGGCGTGCGGGGCGATTGGCTAGGGTGGGGCTCGGCCTGTCGTCGATGGCGCTTCCCAGCGCTGGTATTCGAGGTTCTTCCGTGCGCAGCAAGACCACGCTTGGCGTGTTCATCCTGGTGGCAGTTGTCATCGTCGCGTCCCTGGCGTTCTTCGTCACTCGCGACGACGGCAATGCGATCCCCGGCGTCACCGTCAGCGAGGGCGACGTGCCGAAGATCACAGTCGACGAGCCCGTCGAGGTCGAGACTGGCGATCCGAAGGTCGCGACCCTGAAGGAGGGCGACGGTCGCAAGGTCGCCAAGGGCGACTACTTCCGCGCCAACTACATCTTCGCCGACGGCAAGACCGGCGAGGAGCTCGAGTCGTCGTACGAGGCGCCCGCGGAGGGGACCCCTGCGTCCTCGCGCGTGTTCGAGATGACGCCCATGGACGAAGCGACCTCCCAGTCGGCGCCCGGCCTGCCAGGCGGACTCATTGATGCACTGTCCGACACGACGGTCGGCTCTACCGTGCTGGTGGCGCTGACGGCCGAGGACTTCTTCGGCAAGGAGTACTACGAGCAGGCGGAGGCCCAGGGCGCCCTGGACCAGGTCCAGTACGCGAAGGACGACATCCTTCTGTTCTACCTGGACGTCGAGGGCTCGATCGACGTCAAGGCCGACGCCACCCCCGAGGGCAAGAAGACCAAGCTCCCCGCTGGTGTGCCGTCCCCGGTCGTCGACGGCGACCAGGTCACGAAGCTCGACGGCGCCGGCGCCACCGAGCCGGTGGCCGACGGCGTGTTCCCGGTCATCACGGGCGATGGCGCCACGGTGGAGGCCGACGACTACGTCTACGCGAACTACGTCGGGCAGCTCTACCCGAACGGCGAGGTCTTCGACTCCTCGTTCGAGCGCGACGCGCCCGCGCTGTTCCCCCTGACCGGTGTCATCCCGTGCTGGGCCAACGAGCTCACGGGTCAGAAGGTCGGCTCCCGCGTCGTGCTGACCTGCACGTCCGAGAGCGCCTACGGTCCTGACGGAGGCGGTGGCGGCACGATCCCGCCCAACTCGCCGCTGACCTTCGTCGTCGACATCGTCGCCGTCCTCTGAGACGAGGACCTCGTGGCCGAGCGCAAGTCCGAGAGGTTGATGAATCTCATCTTCCTGCTGCTCTCCACGCGCCAGTTCCTGACCAGGGACCAGGTGCGCGCAGCGATCGAGGACTACCGCGACTCCGGTGACGAGGCCTTCAACCGCATGTTCGAGCGCGACAAGGGCGAGTTGCGCGACCTCGGCATCCCGCTCGAGATCGGCAGCTTCGACCCCCTCCACGAGGACATGCAGGGCTACCGCATCCCCCGTGACGCCGCGGAGCTGCCCGAGCTCGAGCTCACGGCGGAGGAGTCCGCGGTCATCGGGCTCGCGGCGCAGGTGTGGGAGCACGCGGGCCTGGCCGGCCAGTCCGGTGACGCGCTGATCAAGCTCAAGGCCGCCGGGGTCGCGATCGACACCAGCGCCGTGCCGCTGGCCCAGCCCCGGATCCCGGCCGCCGAGCCGGCGTTCGACGCCGTCTGGGAGGCCGTCCGGGCGCACCAGCCGATCCGCTTCTCCTACGGACGCACGGGGGAGACCCCCGCCGAGCGGCACCTGCAGCCCTGGGGCGTCCTGTCGTGGCGTGGACGGTGGTACGTCGGTGGCCACGATGTCGACCGCGACGAGCCCCGCCTGTTCCGGGTCTCCCGCATCCTCGGCGAGGTGCGGACGGCAGGTCCGGCGGGCTCGTACCGTGTCCCCGAGGGTGCCTCGGTCCGCGACCTGGCCGCGTCCTTCACCGCCAACGACCCCGTGGGCGAGGCCGTGCTCCACGTCCGTCGTGAGCGCGCCCTGCCGCTCCGCCGACACGCACTGGCCGTGCGACCCCTGGCCGAGGAGATCGACGAGGTCGTGGTCGGCTACCGCTCGACGTGGGAGCTCGCGACGTCGGCCGCGTCGTTCGCGCCCCACGTCGTCGTGGTGTCCCCGCCCGAGGCACGGTCGCTCGCGATCGAGGTCCTCCGGTCGGCCGCCGAGGCCAATGCCGACGAGGTGGGCGCATGAGGCCCTCCGCCCGCGACGTGCAGCGCCGCCTCGCGCTGGTGCCCTACCTCCAGAGCAAGCAGGGCGTGTCGGTCGACGAGGTCGCCCGCGAGTTCAACGTCAAGCCGCGGGTCATCCGCAAGGACGTCGAGCAGCTCATGATGACGGGAGTCGGTGCCCACGGCGGCGAGCTCATTGACATCGACCTGTTCGCGTTCGAGGACGACGACCGCATCTACATCTCGAACGCCGACTTCATGACGCGACCCATGCGCATCAACGGTGGCGAGGCCGTCGCGCTGATCGTGGCCCTCCGCGCACTCCGCGACGCCGCCGGTGGCGTGCACACCGACGTCGTCGACTCCGCGCTGACCAAGCTGCAGGACGCGGTCGGCGGGCAGGCGGCGGAGTCCGTCGCCGTCGTCGTCGAGCCGGTCGACCACGACGTGCTGGGTGCCGTGCGCAACGCCCTCGTGGCCGGGCGGCGACTCGAGATCGTCTACACGACCGCATCGCGCGACGAAGTCTCCACGCGGCAGGTCGATCCCATCGCGACGTTCGTGCGCGAGGGCCACGAGTACCTCGACGCCTGGTGCCACTCGGCCGGGGGCCAGCGCTTCTTCCGACTCGACCGCATCGAGCGGGCCGAGGTCCTCGACGCGCCGGTCGAGAACCGCACCGTCGAACCACATCGCATCGACGCCGGATTCTTCAGCTCCGGCGAGGGCGCCCTCCACGTCGAGCTCGAGATCACCCCGGCCGCCCGGTGGATCGTGGAGTACTACGACGCCGAGGTGCTCGACGACTCCCACGACGTCTGGCGGGTCGCGCTCGTGGCCAGTGACGAGGCGTGGGTCCGTCGGCTGGCCCTGCGAGCCGGTGGCTCCATCCGGGTGCTGGCGCCCGAGACAGCCCGTGCCCAGGTGACGGACCACGTCCGCTCAGCCCTGGCGGCGTACGATGGGCTC
>JAHEXN010000229.1 GCA_023252095.1 Actinomycetes bacterium
CGTCAGCCCCGCCTTCAGACCCCGCTCAATCACCAACCGCTCCGGCTCGGTCAAACGAGAACCAGGCATCTCCACCTCCGGTAGTCACAACATCTTGCAACTACCGGTTGAGACCGCCGGTGGTCAGGAGAGACTTCGTGCCAACAAAGTCTCTCCTGTGTACCAACAAACTCTCTCGCGAGCGGCACTTCAGTTGTCGGGGGAGTCGATGCTGAAGCCGCGCAGGAGGAGGGCGGAGGCGCCGACGGCGACGCCGGTCGCGGCGAGCACGCCGGGGGCGCCGGTGCCCACCGCGGCGATGCCGAGGGTCGTGGGGATCACGACCTGACCCACGCGGTTGCCGGCGAGGCGCAGCGACAGGGCCTTGCCCCGCTGCGCCGGGGGAGCCTGCTCCGTCAGCCACGACATCGTCAACGGTTGACCCACGCCGAGCCCGAGACCGAGCAGCGCCACGACGACGAGCAGCACGGGCAGTGGCAACGGCACCGCGCACACCACGAGCGCCGCCGCGGTCACGATGATCGAGGTCGCCATGAGGCGGGTCCGTCCGAGCCAGGCCGAGAGTCGTCCGAGGAGCAGGCGCGAGGCCATCGAGAACACCGCGCGCACCGTGAGCAACGCGCCGACCGTGGCCGCCGTGAGCCCGCGCTCGGCGCCGAGCGCCGGCAGGTACACCAGCGTCAGGTCGACCGCCGAGAGGATGATCGCGCTCGTCGTGAGCGCGCGACCCAGTCCGGGAGTGCGGAGCAGCCCGACCAGGCCGCCGCGGGCCTCCGCGCGGTCGGTGGCTGAGCGTCGCCGCAGCGGGACGAGCACTGACGTGCCGAGCATCGCGATGCTCATCGCGACGGCCAGGACGAAGATCGGCCGGGTGTCGGGCTGGACCGAGGTGCCCGCGACGGCCGCGATGAGGCTCGGGCCGGCGGCCTGTCCGAGCGAGGCCATGAACGTGTAGTAGCCGAATCGGGCGTCGAGCTGGCCGGCCGGTGCGGTGTTGGCCACGAGCGACTGCTGGCCGATGACGCACGCCAGGTGCGCGGCGCCGAGGAGCGCGTTGGCGACGACCAGCCCGGCGACGGACTCCGTCGCGGTCAGGAACACGGTCGAGGCCGCGATCATGAGCACCGCGCCCCCGATCATCAGGCGCTTCTCGCCGAGCCGGTCGACGAGTCCCCCGACGGGGAGCGCGAGGAGCAGCGGCACGATCGCGAACGTCGCGCCGATCGCGCCCAGCGCGCCACCGGGGACGTCGAGGGCGATGGCCTGGTAGGTGCTGGCCGGACGCAGCAGGAACGTCACGGCCTGGACCAGCACGGAGTTCGCGAGCAGCGCTGTCCACGCGACGCGACCCATCGGGCTCCCTCCGAGATGATCCGGGTCCAGTCTCCTCCTGGCCGGCCACGGTGGACGCGCCGGGGCGCAGTCCAGCGGGCCCAGCCGAGGTCGCCCGGGCCCGCTCCCGCGTCAGTCCTGCGGGTACGCGACGGCGAGGTCGAGCACCCAGATGACGCCGAACCGATCGGTCAGCTTGCCGTACAGCGGCGACCACGGGGACGCCTCGAGCGGCTGGTGGATCGTCGCACCATCGGCGAGGCCGTCCCAGTACCGCGTCAGCTCGGCGGCCTCGTCGCCGCGCAGCGAGACGTAAGACGCCTCGGTGCCGGGGTCCCACGCGAGATGCGGCCAGACGTCGAAGGCCATGACGCGGAATCCGTTCTCGGCAGCGACCTGGCCCCAGGCGACGTGGTCGGCGGTAGCGGGGTCGGTCGACCCGGTGTCGGCATGGGTCGCGATGACGAGCTCGCCGCCGAAGACGGACTGGTACAGCTCCAGCGCAGCGCGGGCGTCGCCGCGGAAGTTCAGGTGCGGGGTGGTCTGGATGGTCATGGGTGCTCCTTGCACTCGGGTCCGGCGGGCGTCGGTCTCGACGGCCGCAGGACCCACGCTTCCAGTAATTCCGGTCAGGTCCTGTCCGCTACTTCGGGCATCATGAACGTCATGGCTGCCACGTCCGCGCGCACGCTGGCGCTGCTCTCGCTGCTGCAGGCGCGGCGCGACTGGCCGGGCGAGGTCCTGGCGGCCCGTCTCGAGGTCAGTCCGCGCACGGTCCGGCGCGACGTCGACCACCTGCGCGAGCTCGGGTACGCGATCGCGGCGGTTCGTGGACCGCACGGCGGGTACCGGCTCGAGGCCGGCCTCGACCTCCCGCCGCTGCTGTTCGACGACGACCAGGCGATCGCCCTCGCCGTCGCCCTGCAGGTCGCGCCGCTGTCGGGCGTCGACATCGACGACGGTGCCTCGCGCGCCCTCGCCACGGTCCGGCAGGTCATGCCGTCACGGCTGCGACACCGGCTGGACTCCCTCACCGCCACAGCCATCCCCTGGGTGGGCGACACGGCGCCCGCGGTGGATCCGCAGGTGCTGTCCACCCTCAGTGCGGCAGTTCGCGCTCGCGAGGTCGTGCGCTTCGACCACCGTCGCGCCGACGGTTCTGTGGCCGACGGTGGGCCTCGCCAGGTCGAGCCGCACCACGTCGTGGCGCGGCGTGGTCGCTGGTACCTCGTCGGCTGGGACCTCGACCGCGACGACTGGCGCACCTTCCGGCTCGACCGGATCGAGCCACGCGTGCCGAACGGCCCGAGGTTCACGCCCCGGGCCCTGCCGGGAGGCGATGTCGCGAGCTTCCTGAGGGCCCGGTTCCGAGGCAACGGAGGAGGCGCCGCGTGGCCCTGCACGGGCGAGGTCCTGATCGACCTGCCGGCGGCGCGCGTGACCGAGTTCGTGAGTGACGGTCTCGTGGAGGAGGCCGGTCCCGATCGGTGCCGGCTCGTCGTCGGATCGTGGTCCTGGACGGCCGTCGCCGCCCAGGTGACGCGTTTCGACGCAGCGTTCCAGGTCGTGGGTCCGCCCGAGCTGGCGCAGGCCTGCACGGTCCTGGCCGCCCGGTTCGCGGCAGCCTCGTCATGAGACCGGTCAGCGAGCCATGGACGCTGCCGCATCGCTTTGCGAGGGTGGCGTCATGGCCCCCCAGATCACGAGTGCCCCCGTCCGTGTCGGTGACCTGACATTCGACACGCTTCAGGTGGGTGGTCCCGGAAGCGTTCCGGTCGTCCTGCTCCATGGCTTCCCGGCGACGTCGGCCACCTGGTCCGGGGTCCTGCCCGCGCTGGCCGAGGCCGGGTGCTGGGCCGTCGCGCCGGACCAGCGCGGGTACTCGCCGGGTGCTCGGCCCGAGGCGGTCGAGGAGTATGCGACCGACCGGCTCGCGGACGACGTGATCGGCCTGGTCGACGCGCTCGACGCCTCGACGTTCCACCTCGTGGGTCACGACTGGGGTGCCAGCGTCGCGTGGCTCGTCGCGTCGACCCACCCCGACCGGGTCGCGTCGCTCACGGCGGTCTCGGTGCCGCACCTCGGCTCGTACGGCCGGGCCGTGCACGAGGATCCCGAGCAGCGGCGCATGTCGGCGTACTACGCCGAGTTCCGACGGAAGCCCGACATGGCCGAGATCCTGCTCGCCGACGATGCCCGACGGCTGCGTGAGGTCTACGGCGAGCTCCCGGGAGACCTCGTCGAGACGTACGTGCGCCACCTGGGCGAGCCGGGAGCGCTCGACGCGGCGCTCCACTGGTACCGCGCGATGAGCGGATCGCTCGGCGCGACGCAGAAGGTGACCGTGCCGACGACGTTCATCTGGAGCGACGCGGACGCCTTCATCGGGCCGGTTGCCGCGCATGGGTGCGGCGAGTTCGTCGACGCGGACTTCCGGTACGTCGAGCTCGAGGGGGTCTCGCACTGGGTCCCCGAGCTGCGCCCGCACGTCGTGGCCGCCGAGATCCTGCGCCATGTGCTCGCCTAGCGGCGAGGCTCAGACGGCGAGGCTCAGACGGCGACGACCTGCCAGTCGATGTCGCGCGCGTGGCGCCGTGGTGCGGTCATGGTGCCGACGCTAGGAACTGTGGGGGATCGGCGCGATGGGGAGAGGTCCCCGACCCCGTGCTCGTCCACAGCGTTCGAACGTCCCCAGGTGGCCGGTCGGCGCTGTCGTGCGTGGCCCGTCAGCATTTGACTTCTCGGCATGGGCGAGAAGGAGACCTATCATGAATGCCATGTCCATCGAGGTCCCGGCTGTCGCCCCTCGAGGGCGTTCGCTGACGCGAGCCGACCTCGAGACGATGCCTGATGACGGACGCCGCTACGAGCTGCTCGACGGGGTGCTCGTCGTGAGTCCGGCGCCGCGGGTCAACCATCAGGTCGCGTCGGCGCGGCTGTTTCGCCTGCTCCATGACGTCGCCGCCGGGTCAGGGCTCGTCGCGCTCTACGCGCCGGTCGACGTGACGCTCGCCGACGACTCCGTGCTGCAGCCCGACCTCGTGGTGGCGCGGCGCGAGGACTTCGGTGAGCGAGACCTGCCGGTCCCGCCCGTCCTGGCCGTCGAGGTCCTGTCGCCCTCGACGCGAGGCATCGACCTCCTGCTGAAGAAGGATCGGCTCGAGCGGGCCGGCTGCCCGCACTACTGGGTCGTCGACACCGACGAGCCGTCGGTGACGGCCTGGGCCCTGCGGGACGGCACGTATCAGCAGGCGGCCAGGTCGGTCGGCGACGAGCTGTTCGAGGTCGCCGAGCCGTTCTCGCTGAGCCTCGTGCCGTCGGCGCTCCTCGCCTAGCGGGGATCGGCCGTCAGCTCGCGCAGCTCCTCCGCCGTCACGTTGGCCCCGAACGCCGGGGTGCCGGGCTCGAGCCTGACGCCGTCGGCGAGCCGTCCGATCGTGACGGGATCGAAGCCGAGGCTGTCGACGAGTGCCGCGACGGCCTCGACGTCGGCCGCGTCGTCCCCGGCCACCGCGATCGCCTTGCGCTCGTCGGCACTGCGGGGGCGGGCCTCGTCCTCGAGGTCGTGGTAGCCCATGTGGTTGAACGCCTTCACGACGCGTGAGCCCGGCAGGTGGGCCTGGACGATCTCGCTCGTGGAGGTCTTCGGATTCGCGAGGTCGTCGCGCAGGCCGTCGACCTCCCACCAGTAGTTCATGGCGTCGACGACGAGCCGTCCGTCGAGCGCGGTGGGATCCAGGCGATCGTGCTTGCCGAGCGGCAGGGCGAGCACGACGATGTCGGCGTCCGCGACGGCCGTGGCCGCGTCGGTCGCCACGGCGCCTGGCGCCAGCACCTCGACGGTCAGCGCGATCGCCTCGGGGTCGCGGGAGCTGGCGACCCGCACGTCGTGTCCGGCCTGGACCGCGAGGCGGGCGAGGACGAGTCCGACCTTGCCCGCCCCGAGGATGCCGATCGAGGTCACGTGGCGTCCTCGGCGAGGAGCTCGCGGACACGGGGGATGACCTCGGTGCCGTAGAGCTCGATGTTGCGCAGGCGGGCCGAGGCCGGGATGCTGCCGCTGCTGTAGATCATGTCGAAGCGGCCGACGTCGAGCGTGCGCAGCGCGCCCGCGATCCGCTGGGCCACGGTCTCGGGCGAGCCGAGGTACAGCGAGCCGTGGGCGATCTCGGACTCGAAGTCGCGGCGCCGCAGGGGCGGCCAGCCACGGGTCGCGCCGATGCGGTCGCGGTTCTCCTTGAAGCGCGGCCACACGATCTCGGCGGCCTCGGCATCGGTCTCGGCGACGAACCCGGGGGAGTGCATGCCCACCGGATGGGCCG
>JAHEXN010000230.1 GCA_023252095.1 Actinomycetes bacterium
TCGGTCGCGGACAGCGTGTCGGCGGCCTGCTCGAGGTACGCCGCGAGGTTCTCGAGGGCGTCGACAGCCTGACGCGTGCTCGTCGTGAACTGCTCGTACTGGTCGTTGTAGGTGACCGAGGCCTGATCGGTGACGAACCCGCTCTGCACGAGGTTCTGGATGAAGCTGCTCAGCTCGGTGAGCGTCGTGTTCATGTTCTCCTGGCCCGTGCGCAGCTGGCTGGCCGCGGAGCGCATCTCGTCGTAAGTGACCGAAACGTTCGACATGGTGTTCCCTTTCGCTGACCCGCCCCTGCGGCGGCTTGTGATGATGACTCTAGGAGCGCATCGTCACCCGCGCGATGGGGAGCACTCCCCCGGGTCGGCGGGAACATTCCCGACTGCTCGAAATGCCTGAAAAATCAGGTTTCTTCACCCGTCCAGGGCACCTGGACGCGGACCGGTTTGCCCTTCAGGACGGCCATCGCGCGCCCCGGCGGGAACTCCCGTTTCGCGAATCGCCCGAACGGGGTGCGCATCAACGTCTCGCCCTCGATCGACTCCGGCTGCAGCAGCATGCCCCGACGCGCGTTGCGGATCTCCGACAGGAGCGGGTACATCGAGCCCCACGTGCCGGACTCGGACTCGCCCACGAGGAAGTGGTCGGTGCGCTTGACGGCCCGGATGAGCTCGACGATCGGGGCGTCGGCGGGCGTCGACAGGAAGTCGGCGATCGACTCGACGAATACCGAGATGTGGCCGTCGTCCTCCTGGGCCACCCGCGCCGCGAGCTCCTTGGCCAGGGCCGCGATCTCGGCGACGTCGGTGACGGCACGGGTCCAGGGCGCCAGCCGTGGCACGAGCGATCGTCGGTGCCCCAGGTAGATGAGCTCGCCGTCGGGTCGCCACCGGTGCAGCGAGCGAGCCATCGCGACGATCGCGTTGGTGCGGCCGCTCGCGGGTCCACCGCCGAGCAGGAACGTGCCGGCGGCCTCGAAGCCGAGCGGCTCCAGCGCTTCCTCGCCGATGCCGAGGACGGGGCGGCCGTCGACGTCGGCCGGCAGGCTCGACTCCGGCACCTCGACGGGCATCGAGCCGACGACGGGCGCCGGTGGCACCTGCTGCCGCTGCATAGCCCGCGCCAGCTTGCCGACGGCCTGCGACTGGTCGGCGACGTTGCCCGATCCACCGAGCACGGCGATCTGCGTCTCGACGCCGTCGATCACGGCTCGCCCGGGTGGCGAGGCGGCCGACAGGACGTCGGTCGGCATGCCCATCACGAGGTAGGCGGTCTCATCGGCGAGGCGAAGCACGACGCGCCGCGGCACGCTCGACGAGATCGAGCCCGGCACGCTCGCCGGGCGGTCGGCCGTGAAGACGACGTGGATGCCGAGCTGGCGGCCCTCCGACAGCAGCTGCTGGAGGACGGCGTACCACTGGGCACGGGAGCCACCGGAGTCGTAGGCCTCGCGGAATGCCGGGAAGTTGTCGAGGAGCAGCAGGATGCGGGGCTCGTCGGGCCGGTTCGTGGCCTGGCGGTACTCCGCGATCGAGCCGGCGTTGACCTCCGGGAAGTCCCGGGCCCGCTGCTCGGCGATGCCCCTGAGGGTGCGCAGGAGCCGCACGATGCGTTCGTCGTCGTCGCCCGAGACGATTGAGCCGACGTGCGGGAGCGCCTCGAGCATCCGCAGGCCTCCGGCCGCGAAGTCGAGTCCGTAGACGTGGACCGGTCCACCTCGGGGCGTGACCCCGGCTCCGGCGGCCAGCGAGCGCAGGAGCACGGACTTGCCCGAGCCGCCCGTGCCGTAGATCGCCATGTTGCCGTCGACGTCGGGCTTGAACGCGACGACGTGCTGAGCCTGGCGCTCCGGGAAGTCGGCGACCCCCATCAGCAGCTCGGTGTCGGTGCGCGGACCGAGCAGCGCCAGGTCATAGACCTCGCTGAGCTCGTCGAGCCACGGTCGCCGCGGCTCCGGCAGCTCGGCCAGCAGCGAGGCGCGTCCGATCGTGTCGACGAGGCGGACCTGGTCGGTCGGGCCGGGGTCGGCGACCTCGAGGTCGACGTCGGACTCGGGGCGGCGCCAACGCTCCTCGGCACCGAACTTGAGCGGGTGCAGGTGCACCGTGGCCGGCACGACCTCGTCGGTCGTGTGGCCACCCGCGTAGGCCGACTGGAAGGGGATGAGCCGGCCGGGACCCATCTTGGCGACGGCGCGACCCGGGATCGACGGATCGAAGTGGGCCGCCTCCTTGGAGTCGATAACGTCGGCACTGTCGGACTCGTCGGCCATGCGCAGCGCGATGCGCAGGTTGGTGTTGGCTCGGAGGTTGTCCTTGATGACGCCGGCAGGCCGCTGCGTCGCCATGATCAGGTGGATGCCGAGCGAACGCCCGCGCTGGGCGATGTCGACGACGCCGTCGACGAACTCCGGCACCTCGCTGACCAGGGCCGCGAACTCGTCGATCACGAGGATCAGGGCCGGCGGCGACTCGGGGTCGCCCCGCTTCTCGAGCTCGAGGAGGTCCTTCGCGCGCTTGCGCTGCAGGACGAGCTCACGGTGGTGCAGCTCGGCGCGCAGGCTCGTGAGCGCCCGGCGCACGAGGTGCGGGCTGAGGTCGGTCACGAGCCCGACGCAGTGCGGCAGCTTGACGCAGTCGGCGAAGGCCGCGCCGCCCTTGTAGTCGACGAACAGGAACGTGACGCGGTCCGGGCTGTACTCGGCGGCCATGCCCAGCACCCAGGACTGCAGGAACTCGCTCTTGCCCGAGCCGGTCGTGCCGCCCACCAGGGCGTGCGGGCCCTGCGCGCGCAGGTCGAGGTGCATCGCGTCCGTGGCGCCCTGGCCGACCAGCGCCCGAAGGGTTCCGGTGCGGGGCAGCGGTCGCGGGGGCTTGTCGCGCTCGTGGACCGAGAAGTTCTGCCGCCAGCGGTCGAGGACCGCCTCGCCCGACGAGCGCAGCTCGGTTCCGACGAGGGTCACCATCGAGACCTGGCGGGGCAGGTCGCTGGAGTCGTCGGTCACGGCGCCGTCGTCGGCCAGGGGCGCGAGGGCCATCGCGAAGCGCAGGGCGTGCTCGACGCTGACGCCCTCGACCCGCACCTGCGGGACGACGAGGCCGTGACGCACGAAGTGCGCCTCGGCAGCGCCGAGGCCGGCGGTGACGTCGAGGAACGTGCGGCACATCGCGGGGAGGCGGTTGCGCGTCGATCCCACCCAGATCGGGAAGACGCCGGCCGTGTGGGCGCGCTCGAACAGCTGCACGACCCGGGCCCGGTCGATCGGGGCGTCCTCGGTCACGAGCACGATGACGACCGGGAGCGCGACCTCGTCGTCGTTCCGCTCCCCGACCTCGCCGACGGTGCCGCCGCGCGCGGTGGACTCGAGCTCGTTCGTCAGGGCGCCGAGTCGCTCGGCCGCCTCGCTCGCACGGCGTCCCAGCCGCTCGTCGACGAGCTGCTCCAGCGCCGACACGAACCCGGTCGCGGTGGTCTGGGTGTCCACGAGGTGGGGCCCCGAGATCGGCGACTGGGGCGAGCTCGTGTGCGGGAGCCAGCGCATCCAGTCGATCGCCGGGGTCTCGTCGGGGCTCGCGATCGCGCCCAGGACGACCTCGGCGGGCGAGTGCAGCCCGGCGACCTGCAGGAGCGTGCCGCGCACCGCGTCGGCGGCCTGCTGCACCGGACCCACGATGCCGAGGGCACCCGCCGTGAACAGCGACTCGACGACCGGGACGTCGGGCACCTCGCGGTAGCGCTCCTCGACCTCCTCGAGCAGACGCGCGTACTTCGGCATGCCCTCGTCCACGTCGTGGGCCTCGGCGACGGTGTGCCGCGAGGGCAGGGTGGCGGTGCCGAGACGAACGTTGAGCGCGGTCCAGTGCTCGGGCCGGCGGGTCCACAGCAGGTCGGTGCGCTCGATGCCGGCCTGGTACACGAGCGCCACGGCCGGCACCTCGGCCTGACGCACGCGGTGCTCCTCGGGCATCGCCTCGCGGAGCCGCTGTTCCAGGACGCGCAGCTGCTCGGTGAACTTCTCGGCGTCCATCGCGAGCTGGCGGTTGTTGCGCAGCTTCCGGTTGACGAAGTTGCTCGTCATCATGAGGGGCGCCATCGCCACGAACAGCAGCGACATGGGGTTGCCCGTGATCGTGAACATCGCCGTGCCCATGACGATCGGGGCGAGCATCATGAGGAACGGGAACGGTGCGGGCGTCGGCTCGATCGGCACGGCCGGGCGCGGGTGCTGGTGCTCGGGGTAGCGCTCCTCGACGCGAGGCGACCGGTTGAACGGGATCGCGCCGCCACGGATGTCGGGGCTCGACATGGCGGGCTGCTGTCCCGCGACCATCGCGAACGACAGGCGGGTGTCGCCGAGCTGCACGGCCTGGCCCGGCAGCATCGCGACGCGGGAGACCACGGAGCCGTCGACGACGATGCCGTTGGCGGAGTTCAGGTCGACGACCTCGATCGTGGCGCCGACCTCGACACGGGCGTGACGCTTGGAGACGAACTGGTCGTTGAGCACGACGTCGGCGGCGGTGTCGCGACCCAGCACGGTGGATCCCGGCGGCAGGTTGACCTGCCGACCGGCGTCAGGGCCCGACTCGATCCGCATCGTGGCGGCGACGACGGTCGACCTCGACCCGCTGACGGACTCGACGACCGACACGACGCTTCCGGACGCCACGGGCGCCTCGCCGAGGAGCCGCTCGGTCGGGAGCACGACGGGGCGCCCGCCGCCGGGCGGGGCGACCGCGAGGGTCACCTCCTCCGCGGACCGCATCGCGTCGGCGGCCAGCGGGTCCTGCGCAGCGATCTCGCGGGCGACGTCTCCGACCGCGGCGGTCGGCTCCGTGATCAGCACGACGTCGGTCGCGGGCCCCGAGGTGCGCTGGAGGGAGAGCTTGAGCTTCATCCGCCGTGCTCCGCGACGAAGGCGCGGTCGCCGAACCACACGGTGTCGCCGGGCTGGATCTCGAGCGGTCGGCCGGGCTGCACGGCGGACTCGACGCCGTGGCTCAGGACGTGGGTGCCGTTGGTGGAGTGCAGGTCGTCGACCCGCAGGGCACCGTCGGCGACCGTGAGCACGGCATGGGTCTTGGACACGCTGCGCTCGGGATCGGGGATCGCGGCGGGCAGGGCACCGGTGTGCTCGCCCGTCTCGGGGTCGCGCCCCACGACGACGGTGGAGCGCACCGCGATGCGGCGGCCGTCCTCACCGACCAGGACCCACGTGGGGCGGGCGCCGCGACGCTGGCCGACCCGCGTCGCCCCGTCGACAGCGTCGAGCGGAGCGGCACTGTCGACCGGAGCGGCACCGTCGACGGCGTCGACCTGGGCGGCACTGTCAGCCGGCTGCTCCGGAACGGCCGGTGTGGCCCGACGGCGGCCCTCGACCGGTGCGGGTGCCGGGGTCGGCTCCGGTTCGGGGGCGGGCTCAGAAGCGGGGTCCTCGGCGGGGCCGAACCCGGGCACCGAGGTGATCAGACGTCCGCCGGAGGTGGCGGGTGGCGGAGTGACGGGCGCGGCCGGGCCGATCGGAGGCGGGGTGCGGTCGTCGACGGGCGCGGCGGCCGGGGCCACCGGGGGTGCCGGTTCCGGGGCAGGCTC
>JAHEXN010000231.1 GCA_023252095.1 Actinomycetes bacterium
GATCGGGTGGGCCGACCACTCGATGAGCCACAGGTACCCCAGCAGCAGCCGGTTGTAGCGGATGGGCACGCACAGCCGGCGGGTCACGCCGAACTCGGCGTCCTCGACCCAGCCGGGCTCCGTCCAGTCCGCGACGCCCAGGCCGAGGATGCGCTCGACGACTGCGGCGGGCACCTCGCGGTTGAGGATCGAGCTGGAGCGCAGCTCGTCCTCCTCGCCGAAGTGGCGGCTCGACACCATGAGCCGGATCGAGGTGTCGTCGACCGCGACCGACCGCTGGAGGCGGTGGGCCAGGTCGTCCACGATGGCCTGCAGGGTGTCGAAGTCCATGGTCGTCAGTGCCGCCGACCCGTGACGTCGATCGGGCCCGGCCGAGTCCTCTCCGGTGCGATGCCCCACGGTACCGCCGCCCGGCGCAGCGAGGCCGCGGGAACCGGAGCCGGCGATCAGGGTCATGGCAGTCCTCTCCATGGGCGGGCGCGTGGCCTCACGCTAGGTGTCGCGACGGGTGCGTGTGACCTGACAGGTGTCGCGTCGCGGGGTCGGAACTCGCGACGGACGGCGCTGGTTGACGCTCCGCGCGCTGAGCCACGATTCGGGAACGTTCGACCGCTCCGGTGTCCCGGCAGGCAGGTCCGACGTCGCGGGCCGCCGGCCCGCGAGCCTACGGACGAAGAGGTGTGCTCATGCGGACAACCGAGAATCGCGCGATGGACGGCCAGGCGCCACGTCGACGTCGCCGCGGCCGCGTCGCCGTGACGGCGGCCCTGCTCCTGACCGCCGGTGGCCTCGCCGCCTGCAGCGGCTCGAACGACTCGAGCGGCAGCGGCGACTACGTCGACGGCAAGACGTTCACGTGGGCCACGTGGGGCGATCCGGGGAACCTCGACCCGCAGGCCTCGTTCGTCGCGACCGAGATCGCAAAGTTCGCGTACGACACCGTCGTGGCGGTCGACCCGGACGGCACGATCCAGTCGCAGCTCGCCTCGTCGTGGGACGTCACCGAGACGGCCGTGACCTTCGAGATCCGGGACGACGTCACGTGCTCGGACGGATCGCCGTTCGACGCGCAGACCGTGGTCGACAACATCGACTACGTCGCCGACATCACCAACGCGAGCCCCTTCCGCGGCGTGTACGTCCCCGCCGACGCCACCGCCACCGCGTCGGGCTCGACGGTCACCGTCACGCTCGCCTCGCCCGCACCGTTCGTGCTCGAGGGCTTCGCCTACCTGCCGATGGTGTGCCAGTCGGGCATCGAGAACCGGGACAGCCTCAAGGCCGGCACGGCGGGCACGGGGCCGTTCGTCCTGACCGAGTCCGCGCCCGGTGACCACTACACGCTGAAGGTGCGAGAGGACTACGCGTGGGGCCCGGACGGCGCCACGACGTCCGAGACCGGAACCCCGTCGACCGTCGTCTTCAAGGTCGTCGCCAACGAGACCACGGCCGCCAACCTGATCCTGAGCGGGCAGGCCAATGCGGCCGCGTTCCTCGGGCCGGACGGCGACCAGCTCGCGAAGGAGGGCGTCGACGCCGTCGAGACCCAGAGCGCCTACGCCCACCAGTGGTACAACCAGGCACCTGGCCGTGTCGGCAGCGACCCGGTGGTCCGCACGGCGCTCACCCAGGCGCTCGACCTCGACGAGCTGCGCAGGGTCATCACCTCCGACCGGGGCGCGACCCCCACGGCGCTCGCCGTGTACGACCCCGGCTTCTGCGACGCCAACACCGTCAAGGGGAACCTGCCGACGACCGATCCCGGTGCGGCCGCCGACGCCCTCGCTGCGGACGGCTGGGCCAAGAACGGTGACGGCATCCTCACCAAGGACGGCAAGAAGCTCGCACTGACCTTCGTCTACAGCAGCCAGGGCCCCGGCCAGACCGCGGCAGCCGAGCTCGTCGTGGCGGCGTGGAAGGAGCTCGGCGTCGAGGTCGAGGCCCGCTCCCTGGACGTCACCGAGCACACGGCGGCGCTGTTCGAGACCGGCGACTGGGACGTCACATGGTCCTCGCCCAAGGCGCCGAACCCGCTGGTGCTCGTGCCCTTCCTGTCCGGCCCATCGGTGGCCGAGGGTGGCAACAACTTCGGGTCCATCGCCAACCCGGACTACGCCGCCTCGGCGGAGTCCGCGATGACCAAGATCGGCACCGACAGCTGTGCCGACTGGGAGGACGCGGAGGCGGCGTTGTTCCAGACCGCCGACATCGTCCCGTTCGCCAACGTCACGGTGCAGACCTTCCACCAGGGCGCCGATCTCGAGCGGGCCGGCAACCTCCTGGTGCCGACCAGCATCAGAATGCGGGACTGACCCCCGGTGGAGGTTCTCGCACCGGCGAGGCGGAGGCGCGGGCGCTGGGGAGCGTTCGCCCTCCGCCGGGCGAGGCGGCTGCTGGTCTCGCTCTGGCTCCTGGTCACGGCGTCGTTCCTGATGATCCAGCTCGTCCCGGGCGACCCGGTCCGCGCCGCGCTCGGCACCAGTGCTCCCGCCGAGCTCGTCGCGGAACGGCGGGCCCAGCTCGGGCTCGACGACTCCCTGCTGAACCAGTACGTGGAGTACCTCCAGAACCTGTTCACGGGTGACCTGGGCGAGTCGATCCTGACCCAGCTGCCGGTGGCCGAGACGATCGGGCAGCGGTTGAGCGCCACGCTCGCCCTGGCGCTGCCCGCCTTCGTCGTCACGTTCGCGATCGCCGTGCCCGTCGGTGTCGCCCTCGCCGTCGCGACCAGGCGGGGGCGGCGGCGCCGCACGGAGCTGACGTTCGTCGGCTCCAGCATCGTGCTGAGCTCGATCCCCGAGTTCGTCCTGTCGGTCACGCTCGTCGTGGTGTTCGCGGTCAACCTGGGGCTCGCCCCGGCCGCAGGTCGGGGCGGACCTGACTCGTACGTGCTCCCGGTGCTGGCCCTCGCACTCGGGCCGGCGGCGATCATGGCACGCATCGTGCGCGTCGAGATGCTGGCCGTGCTCGACGCCGACTACATCCGGACCGCTCGATCCAAACGACTGAGCTCGCTCCGGATCAACCTGCGCCACGCGCTGCCCAACGCCGTGACCGCGACGCTCACGCTGAGCGGTCTCATGCTCGCGACGATGGTCGCCGGCACCGTGCTGGTCGAGAACGTCTTCGCCTGGCCGGGGCTCGGGGGCACGATCGTGTCCTCGATCCAGAGCCGGGACTACCCGCTCGTGCAGGGCGCCGTCCTCGTCTTCGGCGCGATCGCCCTCGTGGTCAACACCCTCGTCGACGTGGGTGTCGCCGCGATCGACCCCCGCTCCACGATCGGAGACTCCTGATGCGCCGCCACTGGCCCGAGGTGCTGCGCAGCCCCGTCGGCGTCGTCGGGATCGCGCTGTTGACGATCCTGGCGCTGCTCGCCGTCCTGGCCCCCGTGCTCTGGGGCGACCGCGCGTCCACGACCGACACGTACAACCTGCTCGACGGTCCCTCGGCGCAGCACTGGGCCGGCACCGACAACCTCGGCCGTGACATCTTCTTCCGCACGCTCGTCGCGACGCGGCTGTCGATCGTCCTGACCCTCGCGGCGACCGCGCTCGGTGTCGGGCTCGGACTCGTGCTCGGCCTGGCCCCTCTGCTCCTCCCACGCCGACTGGGCCGGCTCGTCGTCGCGTTCTTCAACGTCCTCCTGGGGTTCCCGAGCCTGCTGATGATCCTGTTCCTGGCGGTCATCCTCGGCGTCAGCACGTCCAGCGCCGTCCTGGCGGTCGGCATCGCGATCGCCGCACCCTTCGCCCGGCTCGTCCACACGCTCGCCGCCGGCGTCGCCGAGCGGGACTACGTCGCCGCGGCGCGCATCTCGGGCGTCCACCCCGTGCGCATCGTCGGGCGGCACGTGCTGCCCAACATCGCCGAGCCGCTCCTGGTCAACGCCACCGTGACCGCGAGCAGCGTGCTGCTGGCCTTCGGTGGCCTGTCGTTCCTTGGCATCGGCGTGCAGCCGCCGCAGTACGACTGGGGCCGCCTCATCCAGGACGGGCTCTCCAGCATCTACACCAACCCGCTCGCCGCCGTCGTGCCCGGCATCGCGTTCGTCCTCACGGGACTCGCGTTCAACCTGACGGGCGAGGCCGCGGCCGGCACCTTCGGCGCCAAGGCCCGCAGCAGGACGAGGTGGCCGTCGACCAAGAAGGAGCCGACGCCGCCGTCGAGCACCCGGCATGACGAGCACGAGGTCCGCGCCGATCACGTGCTCGACGTCCGTGACCTCGAGGTCTCGTTCCCGGGTCCGCACGGTCCGATCCGGGCCGTGCGCGGGGTCTCGATCGCCCTGCGGGCCGGCGAGGCCGTCGGCGTCGTCGGGGAGTCCGGTTCCGGGAAGTCGATGACGGCCCTCGCCGTCGCGCAGCTCGTGGAGGAGCCTGGTCGCGTCACGGCCGAACGGCTGACGTTCTGCGGGACCGACCTCCGATCCGGGCCGCGGGCCACTCGCGAGACCCTGCTCGGCACGTCCCTCGCGGTCGTGTTCCAGGACCCCATGACCTCGCTCAACCCGGTCATGCGCGTCGGGACGCAGCTCGCCGAGGCGGCGCGCCGCCACCTGGGCCTCACCCGACGGGAGGCGATCGCCCGCGCGATCGACCGGCTCCGTGCCGTGCACCTGACGGACCCCGAGCGCCGGGTGGCGCAGTACCCGCACGAGCTCTCGGGCGGCATGCGTCAACGGGTCATGATCGGGATGGGCCTCATGGGCACCCCCCGACTCATCGTCGCCGACGAGCCGACGACGGCCCTCGACATGACCGTGCAACGGCAGGTCCTCGACCTGCTCCAGGAGACCCGCCGCGACCACGGCACCGCCCTGCTCCTGATCAGCCACGACATCTCGGTCGTCTCGAGCGTCTGCGACCGCGTGCTCGTGATGTACGCCGGCCAGATCGTGGAGGACCTTCCCTCCGCCGACCTGCACAGCAGGGCCCGCCACCCCTACACGCGGGCCCTCATCGGCGCGGTGCCCGACATGACGACCGATCTCGACGCCCCGCTCGCCAGCATCCCCGGGCAGCCGGTGGATCCCCGCGAGCTGCCGGACGGGTGCGCGTACGCCGCACGCTGCTCCCTGGCGACCGAGCGCTGCCGTCAGGAGGAGCCGACCCTGGAGGTCGGCGCCACGGGGAGCGTGGCGTGCTGGCACGCCGATGACCCTGCACCGATGCCCCTCACGGAGGCGGTCCGATGAGCCGGTTGGACTTCGAGGACGTCACGGTCCGCTACGGCGACCACACGGTCCTGGACCGCGTCAGTCTGTCGGTGCCCGAGGGCCAGGTCATGGGGCTCGTCGGCGAGTCGGGATCGGGAAAGTCCACGCTCGCGCGGGCGGCGGTCGGTCTCGCGCCCCTGGCCGGTGGGCGGATCCTCCTGGACGGTCAGCCCGTCCGCCACCGAGGACGCCGCCGCCCGTTGCAGATGGTCTTCCAGGACCCCTTCTCCTCGCTCGACCCCCGGATGAGCATCGGCCAGAGCATCGCCGAGGCCCTGCCCGAGCGGCTCCGGCGTGGGGAGCGGACGGCCGAGATCGCCCGGCTCCTGCAGCTCGTCCACCTGGTCCCCGAG
>JAHEXN010000008.1 GCA_023252095.1 Actinomycetes bacterium
TGTCTCCGCCCAGCGGGCAGCGAGCCGGGGTGTTCGCCACGACGCTGACGGCGATGATGGAGGCGGCCGTCGAGCAACGCGTGATCGTCGCCTGGGACATGTGCGCGGCCAACGTCGCCTCCGGCCTCAACGCCGCCATCATGGCGCAGCTGGCCGACGGCGCCGGCGCCCCCTCGAGGCAGGTCGACGTGCAGACGTACTACAGCGCCGACTTCTCCGGCGGCTCCTGACCCGGCATCGTCGGGCCGGCCAGCCGGTCCGCGGACGGCAGGGTGAAGTGGAAGACGCTGCCCTCGCCCAGGGTGCTCTCCACCCAGACGCGGCCACCCATCTGCGTCACGATCGCGCGGGTGATGGCCAGTCCGAGGCCGGCGCCGCCCTCGACGCGGGAGTCGGAGGAGTCGACCTGACGGAAGCGTTCGAAGATGTCCTCCAGCCGGTCGGCCGGGATGCCCCGGCCCTCGTCGGCCACGGTGAAGACCACCTCGTCGCCCTGCGGCGTGGCGCTGATCCGCACGGTGCTCCCGGCGTCGGAGAACTTCACCGCGTTACCGACCAGGTTGCCCAGCACCTGCGCCACACGGTCGGGGTCGGCGATCACCTCACCACCGACCTCGCCCACCTCGAGCGTGATGTCAGCACTGCGGGCGAGGGTCGCGAGCTCGGCCGCACTCGCCTCGACCAGCCGCGCCGCCATGTGCAGCGCAGCGTGCACCTCGAACGTGCCCGACGAGAGCCGCTCCACGTCGAGGATGTCGTTGATCAGACGTCCCAGCCGCTCGGCGCTCTCCTCGCCGTGGTTCGCCATCGACTGGACCTCCGGAGGCAGGTCGCCGAGGGCACCGCTGCCGATCAGACCGAGGCTCCCCCGGATGGACGTCAGCGGGGTACGCAGCTCATGACTGACCACCGAGAGGAACCGGTCCTTCATCCGCTCGACCTCACGCCGCGCCGTCGTGTCACGGAAGGCGACCACGGCACCGCTGACCTTGGACGTGGCGGCGTCGACGATCGGAGACGCCACGATCTCCACGGCGAACGGCGTGCCGTCACTGCGCAGGTAGACGTCGTCCTCGCTTCGCGCCACCACCGCGTGGCGGATCGCCTCCGTGACGTAGCACGAGTCGACCGGATACGGCGTGCCGTCGGGGGCCGGTGCGTGGAACAGGTCGTGCGGGTGCGCCGTGCCGATGGCGGTCTCGTCCAGGCCCAGCATCTCCCGGGCGGATCGGTTGATCACCGTCATCCGGCCGCTGACGTCGACGCCATAGATGCCGTCGGCGACGCTGTCGAGCAGCGCACGGGTCTGCTCGGCCCAGTGCCGCAGGTCTGCGGTCTGGTCGGCGACGCGTAGCTCGAGGTCGCGCCGCAGCTCGTAGGTGTCGCGACTGATGATCAGCTCGCGCCCGAGTGCCGCCGCCACGAGAACCACCCACAGCACGACACGTCCGGCCGCGGTCGGTCCCCCGGCGCTGACGGTCTGGATGACCCCGGCGGCCAGCAGCACGGCGAAGACCGTGACCGTGCCGGCGATCTGCGTCGTCCTCGGCGGTACCGGGGCGTCTCCGACCTCGTGGGTGGGCACCCAGGCGGCCAGCCCGATGAGGGAGTACCCGACGACCCACCCGAGGTCGTTCCACGTGCCGAACACGTAGCCGTCCTGAGCCTGGCTGACGGCGTAGTTCAGGTCGCCCAGCATGTAGCAGAGGTAGCCGGCCGCGATCAGCGTCAAGGCGGCCCGGTCGGCGGCGTTGGAGCGAGTGAGCAGCAGAACGGCGATCGTCGCCACGACGACGTCGAGAACGGGCAGGACCAGGACCGTCGCACCGCTCACGCCGCCGGTGGTGGCCGACAGCAGCTCGTCGTAGACCAGGGAGCTGGCGATGAGGAGCACGGCGGAGCCCGCGACCACGCCGTCGAGGACCAGGACGGCGACCCCACGGCCGGAACGGATGGCGGGGAACAGGAGAAGCGCGACGATCGACACCGTCAGGGCCGTGGCGATCGCCACGTCGTTGAGGGCGGTGGAGAGCCCGGCCGTCCCGCCGCCGGCCACGGCGCTGACCACGTTGCCGGCCACGACGATCAGCCCGGCCAGCCCGATCAGCTGCCAGGACCTACGGCGCCGTCCCCGGGAACGGCGGGCGCGGAAGAAGCAGCTGGCGGCCGCGGCGATCCCGGCGACCAGGAGACCGCCGGACGCAGAGACTGTGGCGATGCCGGAGCTCGGACTCATCACCAGCGTCGCGGCGAGGAGCACCAGGACGGGGACGACGACCGCGATCGCGATGACGAAGGTTCGAGACCCCGAGCTGGCCGGGGCGGATGTCGTCGACGCTGCGCTGTTGATGGAGCACCATCCGATCGTGTCCGGGCCTGCGGCCGTCCGATGGGGCGGGCCGGGCCGCTCACCGGCGCATCCTGCCCGCCGGCGCACGATCGACGGCGCCCACGAGTTCGATGCGGACGCCGAGCCTCTCCCCTGGCACATCATGGCAGAAGGCCTGCGCTTCAGGTCGGATCCGATCGGCTCCGTCGAGCTGCGTGGCCGTGTTCATCAGGCCCGACACGTCGTCGGCAACGCCGGCCGTGGTGATCGCCGTCTGCGGCGCACAGCGCTCGACGTGCGGGCCTGCCGGAACACGCTTAGCGTCCTCCCAGGGAGGGACCCCCAAGGAGCGCGTGATGTGTTTCAGGTCCCCGTTCGGCCACGGCAGGTCCCGTGGCACCGGCAGAGATCCGCCGACGTCCTCGTCGCCTCGACGACTCGCAGGACCGTACCGGCGCGAGCGAGATGCGCCGGCTCCCCCACAGCCCTCCCCCACGAACGGATCTCCCTCATGATCAAGAAGTTGCTCCTCGTGCTGGCCCTGCTGGCCAGCACCGTGTTGATCGCCGCTCCCGTCTCCGCCGCCCCTGGCGACCCGGGAACCCCCGCCGACCCCGCAGGTCGACAGGACGCACCAGGGCAACAGACAGCGCCCGGCCTGCAGATCGCCCCGGGCCAGCAGACGGCACCCCAGGCCCCGCCGGCGGCACCCCCTGGCAGGCCGGCGAATCCGGGCCAGGGCTCTGCGCCCGGCCAGCAGTCCGCTCCCGGACTGTCGACCGCTCCCGGGCAGCAGAGGGCCCCCGGCCTGGTGACCGCGCCCGGCCAGCAGGGCGCTCAGGCCGCTGCGCCGGTGGTCCTCGCTGAGTCCCCCGACCAGGTCGAGATCTGCCACGCCGCAGGTTCGAGCTACGGCGCCGAGGAGGTGTCGTCCAGCTCGATCCTCAACGGCCAGGGCCACGCCGGACATGGCGGCGACGTCATCCCGCCGTTCGACGGCTTCGCCGGACTGAACTGGGACGCTGCCGGTCAGGCCCTCTACGCGGCCGGGTGCGACCCGGCTGCGGTCGGCCCGAACCCCGATCCGAACGCGAACGTCAAGGTGACGATGTGCCACGCGAACGAGGGCACCAACGACTACTCGCTCATCACGGTCTCGATCAGCTCGGTGGTCAAGGGCACCGGTCACGGGGGCCACGGCGACGACATCATCCCGCCTTTCACGTACGACGGCGGCAGCTACGCCGGTCAGAACTGGACGTCGGGACGCGCACCGCTGACCAGCCGCGCCGACTGCCTGGCGGCAGCAGCGGCGAGGACTGCGACGGGTGATACCGCCTCGGCGGCCCTCTCCCTGGCCAGCGCCGAGGGCTCCGCCTCCGCCTCGGACGCATCGAGCAGCGACGGCTCGGGATGGCTGCCGACGACGGGCGGTCCGGTGTTCTGGGCCCTGCTGGTCGGCGCAGGCGCGGTGCTCGCCGGTCTGGTCACCCTGCGCCTGCGGCGCAGCATGATCTCGACGAGCTGACGGTCGAGCGGGGTGGGGTCGGCGCACGCCGACCCCACCCCGCTCACCGCAGGGACCGCAGCAGCACACCCAGCGCCACGACCTGCGCGGCTCCGACCACGACGATCAGCACGACGACGTCGCCCTCCACCAGGGCGCCAGCCACGACGCCGCCGACCAGGGCTCCGACACCCTGCACGGCGGCGAAGACGCCGTAGCCCGTGGCACGCCGACGCGCGGGCACGAGGTCGGCGACGTGGGCCTTGACCGCCGAGTCCTGCACCCCGAAGGCCGCGCCCCACACCGCCACGCCGACGATGACGAGGGCGAGCCGGTCGCCAAACACCAACGGCGGCACCGCCGCGACCAGGAGTGGCACGGCGAGCAGCACGCGTGACCCGACGCGGTCGAACAGCGCACCACTCATGAACGCGGCACCGGCACCGACCGCCATCGCGAGCGCGTAGAGCAGCAGGACCGCGGCCGGTCCCACCAGGTCGTCCTGGACCAGCCGGTAAGAGATCACGCCGAACGTCGTCAGACCCGCAGTCGTGAGAGCCGTGGCCAGGGAGAACAGGCGGAACCGGGGAGGCATGTCGAGCCCCAGCATCGCGGTGCCGAACCCGCGCCCGCGTGAGTCCGGACCGACCGACGGCATCGGCAGCTCGTCTGGCTCCGGCTCCGTCACGATCGGGGCACGGCGCCGAAGCTGGACCAGCAGCAGCATCGCGAGCGCGCCCGGGACCGCGAGGAGCGCGAACCCCGGCCACAGCGCCCCGGTCGCCGCGGCGGTGCCGGCGAGCACCAGCGGTCCGCTGAACGCACCGACCTGGTCGAGCGCCTTGTGCACGCCGAAGCCCTTGCCGCGCCCGGTCGTGGTCGTCATGCGGGCCAGGAGCGCCGACTTCGCCGGGCTGCGGACCGCCTTGCCCGTGCGCTCCAGCAGGATCAGGGTCGCGGCCACGGCGAGACCGGCTCCACCGAGGAACGGCGTGACGGCGAGCAGCGGGACGCACACCGCGGTCATGCCGTAGCCCACCACCGTAAGCGGCCAGTGCCGGTCGCCGCGGTCCGCCCACGCACCCGTGAAGAGTCGCAGCACGAGCGCCACGGCCTCCCCCGCGCCGGTGACGACGCCGACCGTCAGGGCCGAGGCGCCGAGCTCACCGAGCAGCGGGCCGGCCATCGCGCGCATGCCCTCGTAGACCATGTCGGCGGCGAGGCTGACCAGCCCGAACGCGAAGATCGTCCGCCACGGCGACCACACAGGGCGCGGCTGGTCCACCTCGTCGACTCCGGGGCGTGTCACAGCTCGCGATCCTCGCACGCCTCGGCCCGAGCTCGTCGCGTCAGAAGTTGATCATGTGACCCGTCAGACCGTGGAACGCCTCCTGCAGCGCCTCGCCCAGCGTGGGGTGGGTGTGGACGTTGCGTGCGAGCTCGAGCGCACCGAGGTCCCACTTCTGCGCGAGGGTCAGCTCCGGCAGCAGCTCGGCCACGTCGGGGCCGATCAGGTGGCCGCCGAGCAGCTCCCCGTAGGTCTCGTCGGCGACGAGCTTGACGAAGCCGACGGGCTCACCGAGTCCGTGCGCCTTCCCGTTCGCGGTGAAGGGGAACTTCGCGACCTTGACGGCGTGCCCCTCGTCGCGGGCCTGCTGCTAGGTCAGCCCGAACGAGGCGACCTGCGGCTGGGTGAACGTCGCCCGCGGCATCATCCGGTAGTCGCCGAGCTCCATCGTCTCGGCGCCGCCGATCGTCTCGGCCGCCACGACCCCCTGGGCCTCGGCGACGTGGGCGAGCTGGAGCTTCGCCGTGACGTCGCCGATCGCGTAGACGTGCGGGACGTTGGTGCGCATGCGCTCGTCGATCGCGATCGCGCCGCGCTCGGTGAGCTCGACGCCGAGAGCCTCCAGGCCGATGCCCTCGACCCGCGGTGCGAAGCCGACCGACACGAGCACCCGGTCGGTCTCGACCGCCGTACTCTCGCCGTTCTTGCCGGTGTGCACGACCGTGACGCCGTCGCCGTGGTCGGTCACGGACTCGACCTTGGTCGAGGTCAGGATCGGGATGCCGAGCTTGCGGTAGGCCTTGGTGATCTCCTTGGAGACCTCGACGTCCTCGTTCGGCAGGGCACGGTCGAGGAACTCGATGATCGTGACGTCGACGCCATAGCTGCGCAGGACGTAGGCGAACTCCATGCCGATCGCGCCGGCACCCACGACGACCATGCGCTCGGGCAGGTCGCGGTCGAGGATCTGCTCCTCGTAGGTCACGACGTTGGCGCTGGTCTCGACCCCCGGCAGCATGCGCACGGTCGAGCCGGTCGCGATGATGACGTCGCCGAACGTGACGGTCTCGGTGCCGCCGCCGGACAGCGCGACCTCGAGCTTGCCGGGCGCAGTGAACGTGCCGCGGCCGTCGATCTCGGTGATGCCGTTCTTCTTCATGAGGAAGTGCACGCCCTTGACGCGGCCCTCGGCGACCTCACGGCTGCGGTCGAACGCGACCCCGAAGTCGAACGTGACGTCCCCGACGATGCCGAACTTCTCCTTCTCCCGCGTGAAGACGTTCGCCAGCTCGGCGTTGCGCAGCAGCGCCTTGGAAGGGATGCAGCCCACGTTGAGGCAGACGCCGCCCCAGTACTGCTGCTCCACGACCGCCACCGACTTGCCGAGCTGCGCTGCCCGGATCGCTGCCACGTACCCACCCGGGCCGGCGCCCAGGACCACCACGTCGAATGATCTGCTCACCTCATCGCCAGCGTCACCCATGGAGCGAAAATTCCCTGCGATGACGTGTGGCCGCTCACGACCTGGGCCACCCGGTAGCGTGCCGTCGGTGGCGACCATCCGCGAGAAGATCCGCACCCTGAGCCAGAGCCGACTCGTCTCGATCGACGACCGGGTGACGGTCGTCGCGACGGAGCGCATCTCGTCGAGCTTCCAGCGCGTCGCCCTCCGCGGCGACTGCCTGTCCGCCTACCACACGGTGCTCCCCGCCGACGGCTTCAAGATCGAGCTCGGCACTCCGGAGGAGTCGGCGATCCGCGGGTTCACGGTCCGCCGGTTCACGCCGGAGGACCTGACGCTGCACGCCGACGTGCACCTGCACCCGAACAGTCCCGCGGCCGCCTGGGCCCAGGACCCAGCCCTCGACCGCCCCGTGCGGTTCCTCGGGTTCCGGCGTGACTTCGCGATCGGCGACGGCATCGAGCAGCACGTGCTCGTCGCCGACGCCAGTGCGATCCCGGCCGTGGCCACGATCCTCGAGGCCATCCCCCACGACCACCGGGTCGTCGTGCTCGCGGAAGCCCCGACGCCCGAGGACCTCGACCTCCTCAGCGTCGGCTCTCACGTCGAGGTCCGTCCGATCGTCGGAGCGCCGTCGGTCGGCGTCGACAGCCCGCTCGCTGCAGCAGCCCGCGGCCTCCCGACGGGCCCCGACGCGCAGTACTGGGTCTCGGCGGAGTCGAGCACCGTCCGGGCGATCCGCCGCCACCTGCTCGACCACGACGTGCCCCGTGGGCAGCTCCACGCGACCGCCTACTGGATCGCCGGCACGACCAGCACCCAGCGCGACGCCCAGGAGGCAGTCACGTACACGCGCGCGGTGGAGGCAGGACTCGACGTCGACGACCCGCAGGTCTACGACCTCCTCGAGTTCGAGGGCGACGCGCCTGCAGGCGCCCTGACGCCCTCGACCCCGTAGCGTCTACGCGTCGGGCACGGCGACCAGGAGCGCCACTCGCCAGTCGAGCACGTCACGGCCCTCGACCGAGGTGATGACCCTCGCCCGGACGATCCGAGCACCAGGCACTGCAGGACCGATCGACCCGATCTGCACGACTGAGGCGAGGACGTCGTCCTCGTGCACCGGGGCGAGGTGGTCGCAGGAGTCCCAACCGAGCACCGTGACGACGTCCGGCACGGCGCGAGCCACGTGCGCGGCGGCGATGCCGATCGTGTGGCCGCCGTAGACGAGTCGCCGCCCGCCCGCGACCTCCGCATCGTGGTGCACCCGGGCGAGGTTGAGGGTCAGGCGAGCCAGCTCCGGGGCGCTCGACACGACATCGCCCCCGAGGACCTGCACGACGTCCCCCTCCACCGGCGGCGCCCCCAGGTGCCGCCACTCCCGGAGGTTCCACCCGGCCACCGATCGCAGGAGGTCCGGCTCCGGACCGTCCGTGCCGATCGCCGTGAGGTCGTCGGCGTGTCCCGTCTCGGCGTCGCCACGCAGCGGCAGCATCGCGCAACGGTAGAAGTCGAGCACCGGCCGCGCCGCGTCGTCGACCGTCGTGACCCGCAGGGCCGCGAGGCCCGTCGGCGAGCGGTCCGGACGCCGGGAGTTCTCCCGCAGCCCCACGACCTCGGTCGTCGTGTGGAGGGTCTCCCCGATCGACGGCTGCTTCAGCAGCGCGAGCCGACGGTAGAAGAGATTGGCCTTGACGTGCTGGGTCGCCTGGGTGCTCTGCCCGATCGCGACGTCGGTCACGAAGCTCGGGTGAGCGATCTGCCGCCGGCCCGCGACCCGGTTCGAGGCCCCCGCGTCGAGCATGAGCGGGAACCGGTCTCCCACGATCGCCTGGTGCATCGCGGCTCGGCCGTCGGTCAGCGTGTACGGCGAGCTCGCGAACAGCTGGCCGCGTTCGAGGTCGTCGAACCAAGGTCCCGCGACGCGACTCATCGGCGTCCTGCCCGCGTCAGCACCCGGCGTGCGGCGACCGCCATGGCCTCGTCGACGAGCTCCCCGTCGAGCGCCAGCGCGCCAGAGCCACCCTCATGGGCCCGACCGAGCAGCTCGACGACGCGCTCGGCGTGCGCCACGGCCTCGGACGAGGGGGTGAAGGCCACGGTGACCGGCTCGACCTGGCGGGGATGGATGACCCACTTCGCGTCGAACCCGAGCGCCACGGCACGCTCCACGGACTCGGCGAACAACTCGTCGACGTCGACCGTCAGGTGGGGGCCGTCGACGACGTCCAGATGGGCGGCCCGGGCCCTGACCAGCACCTCCATCTGGATCGGCGTCCAGCTCAACGGGTCCGCGTCCGGGTGCCGCCCGAGCGAGGCGGAGAGGTCGGCGTACCCGATCACGAGGCCGTCGAGGCGGTCGCGGCGCGCGCAGATGTCGTCGAGGTTCGCCACGCCGCGCGCGGTCTCGATCAGGGCCTCGATCCGCAGCGGCACAGCCACGCCGAGCTCGGCAGCGATCCCGTCGAGCACGTGCTCGACCACCGCGAGGTCCTCACGACTCTCGACCTTCGGCAGCACGATCGAGGCGATGTCGGCGCGCGACTCCACCACCGCTCGCAGGTCCCGCAGGCCCCATGGCGACCGCACCGGGTTGACGCGGACCGCGACCCGCGGTCCGCCGTCGACCTGCCCAAGGCCCCTCACCACCTCCCGTGCGACGTCCTTGCGCTCCGGTGCGACGGCGTCCTCGAGATCGATGACGACCTCGCTCGCGGTCGTCGCCAGCGCCTTCTGGACCAAGGTCGGGTTGGCAGCCGGGACGCAGAGGATCGACGTGCGGCCGCGCCGGGTCGAGGAGGTCGTGTTGCTCACCTAATTTAATCTAGATTAGACTCGTCGCCACCACAACTTCCCTCCCCGACAGGAGCACCCCGTGCCGCAGCTGAACGCCGACGAGCGCGAGATCGTCAAGGTCGTCCGCGACTGGGTCAACCGCGAGGTCAAGCCCGTGGTGCAGGAGCTCGAGCACGCCAACGAGTACCCCGAGAAGCTCGTCGAGCAGATGAAGGAGCTCGGCATCTACGGGCTCGCGATCCCCGAGCCGTACGGCGAGGCGCCGGTCTCGATGCCCTGCTACGTCGAGATCACGACCGAGCTCGCCCGCGGCTGGATGTCGCTCGCGGGAGCGATGGGCGGTCACACCGTCGTGGCCAAGCTCCTGCTGCAGTTCGGCACCGAGGAGCAGAAGCAGCGGTACCTGCCCCGCATGGCCACCGGCGAGGTCCGCGCCACGATGGCGCTGACCGAGCCGGGCGGAGGCTCCGACCTGCAGAACATGCTGACGAGCGCACGCCGAGAGGGCGAGGAGTACGTCGTCAACGGCTCCAAGACCTGGATCTCCAACGCACGCCGGTCCCACCTCATCGCCCTCCTGGTCAAGACCGACCCGAAGGCCCAGCCCCGACACGAGGGAATCTCGATCCTGCTCGTCGAGCACGGTCCCGGCCTCGAGGTCTCGCGCGACCTGCCCAAGCTCGGCTACAAGGGCGTCGAGAGCTGCGAGATCTCCTTCGACGACTACCGCACTCCCGCCGACAGCGTCCTGGGCGGCACCGAGGGCCGGGGCTTCGCCCAGATGATGAAGGGCCTCGAGACCGGCCGCCTCCAGGTCGCGGCGCGCGCTCTCGGCGTCGGCCAGGCCGCCTTCGACGACGCCCTCGCGTACGCCCAGGAGCGCGAGAGCTTCGGCAAGCCGATCTGGAAGCACCAGTCGATCGGGAACTACCTCGCGAACATGGCGACCAAGCTCACCGCAGCGAAGCAGCTGACGCTGTTCGCCGCCGAGCGCTACGACTCCGGCGAGCGGGTCGACATGGAGGCCGGCATGGCCAAGCTCTTCGCCTCCGAGACGGCGATGGAGATCGCGCTCGACGCCGTGCGCATCCACGGCGGCTACGGCTACTCCACGGAGTACGACGTCGAGCGCTACTTCCGCGACGCGCCGCTCATGATCATCGGCGAGGGCACCAACGAGATCCAGCGCAACGTCATCGCCGCCCAGCTCGTCAAGCGTGGCGGACTCGGGGCCTAGGTCGAATTGAATCGCGGGTCAACGACCTAGGATGACGTCCATGGTTCTCAAGCAGGCCGCCTCGATCGACGCGGACTCCAAGTCAGCGCGGACCCGGCTGCGCATCCTCGACGCCGCCGCCGAGGTGCTGAGCGCGCGGGGCTATGCCGGAATGCGGCTGAGCGACGTCGCCGAGAAGGCCGAGGTCCAGGCCCCGGCGATCTACTACTACTTCGCGTCGCGCGAGGACCTGATCGAGGAGGTCATGTACGCCGGCATCGCCCAGATGCGCGAGCACCTCGCGGCAGCGCTCGACGCCCTCCCGGACGGCACGCCCCCGCTGGAGCGCTTGACGGTCGCGGTCGAGGAGCACCTGCGCCACGAGCTGGAGCTGTCGAACTACGCCACGGCCGCGATCCGCAACGCGGGCCAGGTCCCGGAGACCATCCGGCACCGCAACACCGAGGAGCAGCGGGCCTACGGAGAGATCTGGGCGCACCTGCTGAAGTCGGCCCACGAGGCTGGCGAGCTCCGTGACGGCATCGATCTTCACATGGCCCAGATGCTCGTGATCGGCGCCCTGAACTGGACCGGCGAGTGGTGGGACCCCCAACGCGGCAACATCGAGGCGCTCGTCTCCAACGCGAAGTCGTTCGTGCTCAACGGCCTCACCTGACCCCGTCCGACGACGGGGTCAGACCGCCGCTGCGGCCCGCTCCCGCTCCTTCTGAGCCGCGAGGGCCTTGCGCTTCTCGGCGAACTCGAGTGCCTCGCCCCAGCTCGCACCCTTGCCGATCATGACGCGGTACTTCATGATCTCGGTCTGTCCGTTGACCGTCAGCGCGCCGATGACGCGATCGCCGCGCCGGTAGAGGGCGACCCAGCGGCCACCCGCCTCCGGGTCACCGTCGACGAGGACGACCTCGTCCGCTTCCGGCGACCCGACGAACTGGATGCGCACGTCGTACCAGTCGGACCAGAAGTACGGCACGGTGCCGTACGGCTTCGCGTTCTCGGGGTCGATCGCGTTGCGGGCGGCGGCAGCACCCTGTTCGGCGGCGGCGGTCCAGTTCTCCATGCGCTGCCGCTCGCCCATCACCGGGTTGTGCCAGGACGCCACGTCGCCAGCGGCATAGACCCCCGGCACGCCGGTCCACAGCGTCTCGTCGCACACCACGCCGTTGTCGAGCCTCAGGCCGGAGCCCTCGAGCCACTGGGTCGCGGGGACGATCCCGATGCCCACGACCACGAGGTCGGCCGGCAGGACGGTGCCGTCGTCGAGGACGACGCTCTCGACGCGCGACTCCCCCTCCACCGACACCACGGTGCGCCCGCAGAGCAACGGTGTGCCGTTGCGCTCGTGGAGCGAGGCGATCGCAGCGCCCATCCGGTCGCCCGTCGCTCGGACGAGCGGAGTCGGCAGGGCCTCGACGACCGTGACGTCGAGACCACGCTTGCGGGCACCGGAGGCAACCTCCGAGCCGATGAAGCCGGCGCCGACCACGACGGTCCGCGCGCCCGCGTCCAGCGCGGCGCGCACGGCCACGCCGTCGTCGAGCGTGCGGAGACCGTGCACGCCCTCGAGGTGCTCGGTGCCGGGCAGGGTGCGGAGGTTCGATCCCGTGGCGATCACGAGCGCGTCGTACGCGATCTCGCGGTCACCCACGAGGACGACCCGCCGATCGGTGTCGAGCCCGGTGGCCGGTGCACCCAGGACGAGCTCGACGCCGAGCTCCTCGGCCAGCACCTGCTCGGTGCGGAAGGTCGGGTGCTCCGGATCGTCACCCGCCTCGAGAAACGCCTTGGACAGGGGCGGTCGGTCGTACGGGAGGTGCTGCTCGGCCCCGACGAGCGTGATCGAGCCGTCGAAGCCGGCCTTGCGCGCGGCCTCGACAGCGCGCAGACCGGCCAGCGAGGCGCCGACCACCACGAGACGACGGACCGTCACGACACGATCCGGAGCGCCTCGGTCGGGCAGCCGGCGACGGCCTCCTCGACCGCCTGGAGCTCGTCGTCGCTGATGTCCTCCTTGAGCAGCACGAGGTCACCCTCGTCGTTGACCTCGAAGAACTCCGGTGCGAGCGACTCGCAGATGCCGAGCCCGGTGCACTTCGCGAAATCCACGGTGACCTTCATCGCGGCCCCTTCCTCTGTTGCCTGGATCACATCATAACTCAACTTATGCTCGACGCGCGAGCGTCCGATCAACGACCACACGGGACTCAGCCCACGCGGGCGGCCAGGTGCTCCAGCACCTTGCCCGACACGATCTGTGCCGTCTCCGCGCACGCCGTGGTGCCACCGTTGGCGTACTCCTTGACGCCGTCGCCGACGTTCCAGAGCCCCTCGAGCGGGGTGTCGTGCGGCATGTCGAAGCCCGCGACCGCACGCTGCGGCGGCCAGTCGTCCCTGGTCACCGTGATGCTCAGCTCGCGGACCCGGTCGTCGAACCCCGGGAAGTTCTCGCGCAGGTCCTCGCGCAGCAGCTCGATCTCCGCGGCCTCGTCGAAGTCGCCGATCGCGGGCTCGGGAACCGATGCCGCAACGTAGAGGTTCCAGCCGGGCGGCGACATCTCGGGGCAGGTGTCGCTGAAGTTCGCGACGTACGCCATGCGCCGCGTGGAGGCGAAGTTCAGCATGCCCTTCGCCTCGATGATCCGCTCCTGGCTGGCGAAGTTGAGCGCGATCATGGCGCACGGCCGGTCGGCCTTCTCGATCTGCGCCACGTAGTCGCCCGGCAGGGCCTCACGACCCACCAGCCCGAGCGTGGCGGCCGGACCGACGTTGCTGATCACGACGGGGGCGGACACGCTGACCCGCTCGCCGTCCCTCTCGAGCTCGACGCCCGTCACGCGACCGTTCTCGGTCACGATGCGGTCCACGCTGGTCGAGCGCCAGATGTCGCCCCCGTTGGCCTGGATGTTGTCGGCGAGCTGCTGCCAGACGCCGATCGTGCCCTCGGGGTGGAAGCCGAAGCGCTTGAAGGCGCTCTTGCGGGTGAAGTAGGTGAGGAACACGCGGGCCGGCAGCTCCGTCGAGCTCACCGCGAAGATCGAGGCGCACATGTTGCGGAAGATGCCGCGCACACCCTCGTTCTTGGTGAACTTGCGGACCCACTCGTCGGTCGACAGCTCGTCCTCGGGCAGCCCGCTGTCGTTGCGTGCGGCGCCGAGCCCGGACACGAGCTTCGCGCCCGACCGGGTCAGCTTGCTCAGCATGAAGCCCCAGCCACCACCCGTGACGTCGACGTCCTTGCCCTTGATCCGGTACAGGATCGGCGGAGTGGGCTCACGGATCTCCCACGGGATGCCGAGCTCGGCAAAGGTCTGCTCGGTGATGCCGCCGACCTCGATCACGATCGCCCCGTCGTTGACCTTGAAGCCGTCGATCACGGTGGTCGACGCGCGCCCGCCCACCTTGTCGAGTCGCTCCACCACCAGCACGCGGCGTCCAGCGTGGGCGAGCCGTGCGGCCGTGAACAGGCCGCCCGCGCCCGCGCCGATGACGACGACGTCGTAGTCGAGGTTGTTGCTCATGGGGGTTCCTTCTCTGTGTTCTCAGTAGGAGCGCGGCAGGCCGAGGGAGGTCTGCGCGACGAAGTTGAGGACCATCTCGCGGCTGACCGGGGCCGTGCGCATGAGACGGGTGATGAACCAGAGCTCGGACAGGCCGTACTCCTTCGCGAGGCCGTTGCCACCGTGGGTCTGGATCGACTGGTCGAGCGCCTTCAACGAGGCCTCGGACGCGAGGAACTTGGCGACGTTCGACGCCTCGCCAGCGCCAGGGTGTCCCGCGTCGAACAGCTGCGCGCTGTGCTTGGTCGCCAGTCGGCTGGCCTCGACCTCCATGTGCGCCAGGGCGATGGGGTGCGACACGCCCTGGTGCTGCCCGATGGGGACCGACCAGACCTCGCGCTCCTGGGCGTAGGCCACGGCGCGGTCGATCGCGTAGCGACCGACACCACCGCAGATCGCGCCGACGAGGATGCGCTCGGGGTTGAGGCCGGTGAAGACCTGCTTGAGGCCCTCGCCCGTGTGACCGACCAGCGCCTCGGGACCGACGTGCACGTCGTCCAGGTAGACCGTGAACTGCCCGTCGGGCGACACGATCGAGGTCGGGATCTCCTGGAAGGAGACGCCCTCGGCGTCGGTCGGCACGACGAAGATCGAGAGCTTCTTGCGGCCCTCGCCGGTCTCGTCGGCGTCGCGCGTGATCAGCAGGATCGCCTCGGCCTGGTCGACCGCGGAGATGTAGTACTTCTGGCCCGAGATCCGCCAGCCGTCGCCGTCGCGTCGCGCGGTCGTGGAGATCTCGTGGCTGTTCGAGCCGGCGTCCGGTTCGGTCAGGCCGAAGGCCACCTTGCGGGTCCCGTCGGCAATGCCCGGCAGCCACTCGCGCTTCATCTCCTCGGAGCCGTGGCCCGCGATGATGCTGCCCACGATCGCCGGGGAGATGACCCAGATCAGCATCGGCATGCCGTGGGCGGCGAGCTCCTCGACGACCACGACGGCGTCCTGCATGCCGCCACCGCCGCCGCCGTACTCCTCGGGCAGGTGCACCCCGAGGAGCCCGGACTGGCCGAGGTCGGCCCACAGCTCGTCGATGTCGCCACCCGTGCGGCCTCGCTCGAGGAAGTAGGCGGCTCCGTGCTTCTCGGCGATCGCGGCGACGCTCTTGCGCAGCGCGGCGTGCTCCTCGGAGTCGTGGATCAGTCCGGCCATGTCATCGTCCTTCGAATTCGGGGACCCGGCGCTCGGCGAACGCCGCGATCCCGTGGATGAGGTCGTCGGTCGCGGCACAGGCCACGGTCGACGCACGTTCGCGGTGGAGGTGCTCCGCCAACGAGTGGTCGTGGGCGCTCTCCACCAGGTCGAGCGCGTGGGCGTAGGCCACGGTGGGGCCCGCCGCCAGGCGGGAGGCCAGCGCCGAGGTCTCGTCGGCGAGGGCGTCGGCCGGCACGACGCGGGTGACCAGGCCCCAGTCGAGCGCCTCGTCAGCGCCGAACGGTCGGTTCTCGAGCAGCACCGCGGCGGCACGCCGCGGGCCGAGGAGGCGGCTCAAGAACCACGTGACCCCGGTGTCACCCGGCAGGCCCAGGCCCGTGAACGCGGTGCGGAACCGGGTGTCGTCGGCGGCGACCACGACGTCCGCGACCCCGACGAGCGACAGGCCGGCACCGACGACCCAGCCGTGCACGGCGACCACGACGGGCACCGGCAGCTCTTGCAGGCCGAGCAACGCCGGGGTGACTCGATCGGTCAGGTCACCGAAGACCGCGCCGTACTCCGCCGGCTCGAAGGTCCGGAAGTGGCGGACGTCGCCGCCCAGGCTGAAGCTCGGACCCTCCGCCCTCACCAGGACGCATCGCAGGCCGGCCGCGACGGAGAGCCCGGCGACGGCGTCGCGCAACGCGTCCGTGAGCTCGGCGTCGAACGCGTTGCCGTTCCCGGGGCGGTTGAGCGTCAGGGTGCCCACGCCGCCGGTGATGTCGACGGTCACGGCAGGTCCGTTCATCAGCGGCCCTCGAAGTCGGGGCGTCGCTTCTGCCCGAACGCCGCGATCGCCTCGGCGATGTCGCGGGTCGCGCCCGACGCGTGCAGCAGCTCGGTCTCGGTCCGCAGCTGGTCCGACAGGGACCTGCTCCACGTGTCGCGCAGCAGCCGTCGCATGCGCCCGTAGGCGCGGGTGGGCCCGCGCGCGAGGGTGCGGGCCAGCTCGAGCGCGGCCCCGTCGAGCTCGTCGTCGGGGACCACGTCGGTCACCAGGCCGATCTCCAGAGCCTGCGTCGCGGGCACGGGACGGTTGAGGAGCGTGATGGCCGAGGCGCGGGCGAGTCCGACCCGTCGCGGCAGGTGGTACGACCATCCGCCGTCACCCGACAGACCGAGGTCGCTGAACGCCGTCACGAACCGGGTCGTCTCCGAGGCGATGCTGACGTCGGAGGCGTAGACGTAACCGATGCCCCCACCCGCGACCGCCCCCCGCGTCGCGGTGACGATGGGCGCGTCGATGTCGGCCAGGATGCGGAACGCCTCGTGGAACGGGGTCGTCATCGACCGCAGGAGATCGCCCAGCTGCTCCGGTTCGCACTCCAGGAACGTCGAGATGTCCCCGCCGACCGTGAAGTGCGGCCCCGCACCGGTGATCAGCACCGCACGCACCGACGTGTCGGCCTGGATGCGACGGGCCACCGTCAGGGTGTCGGTCGCCAGTGCCAGGTCGATCGCATTGCGCTGCGCAGGTCGGTCCAGGCGGACGTGGGCGATGCCGTCCTCGTCGACCCGGTAGGCGATGGTCGACAGCTGGTCAGGAAGGGTCGCGGCCCACGCCGCGCTGTCGGTCAGCTGGTCGACCCGGACGATCCTGCCGTCGCGGAACGAGAGAACGTGGACGAAGGCGGCCTCGAGCGGCGCACCCGTGGCGCGCTCACTGCCCCGATACGTCCCGAGCACCACCAGGCGCCCGTCGTCCAGGCCGTGCATCTCGGCCGGCTCGGCCGACGCGGCCCACGTACGACCGATCCGCCACCAGAAGCTGGCCTGCATGTCGGCCGGCGAGGCGTAGTCGCCACCGAGACCCAGCGGGAAGCCGGCCGTGGCATGGCCCGTGAAGTCGGGGTGCAGCACCTCGTCGAGGGCGTGGCGGTCACCACGGGCGAGCGCTGCGTACAGCCGCTCGGCCGCCTCGCGCTGGTGCGTGGGCTCCATGATCGCCTCCTTCTAATCTAGATTAAATTCAAATATGGGTCGGGTCAAGCCGAACGGGTGGATCTGCGGAGCCGTCAGCCCAGCTCGTTGCCGACGACGCTGACGAAGGAGACGCACCCGCCGGGGCGTCCGCCCAGGTTGTGGGTCAGCGCGTGGTGCGGGTCGGACAGCTGACGCTGATCGGCCTCGCCACGGAGCTGCAGCCAGGCCTCGAACAGCATCCGCAGGCCGCTTGCCCCCACCGGGTGTCCGAACGACTTGAGGCCACCGTCGACGTTGACCGGGAAACGGCCGTCGGCGTCGAAGTCACCGGCGAGCACGTCCTTCCAGGCCTGACCCCGGCTCGTGAAGCCCAGGTCCTCCATCAACACGATCTCGGTGGGCGTGAAGCAGTCGTGCACCTCCGCGAACGAGAGCTCGCTCGCCGGGTCGACGATCCCGGCCTGCGCGTAGGCGTCCTGCGCCGACCGCACCACCTCGGGGAACGTCGTGAAGTCATAGGCCGGGTCCATGCCGCCGCGCATCGGGCCCGCGGCGAGCGCGAGCGCCTTCACGTAGATCGGCCGGTCGGTGTAGTCGAGGGCGTCCTCGGCGCGCACGATCATCGCGGCGGCGGAGCCGTCCGAGACGCCCGAGCAGTCGAACACGCCCAGGCGTCCGGCGACCTTCGGGGCCCCCTCGATCTTCTCGCGGGAGACCTCGGACCGGAACTGCGCACGCGAGTTCCGCGCTCCGTTCACGTGGTTCTTCCACGCGACGTGCGTCATCGCGTCGCGCATCGGTCGTAGGCCCCCGACGCGACGGCGTAGCAGGCGTTGCGGAACGCCTCGGACCCCGTCGCGCAGTAGTTCTCGACACGGGTGACCGGCTTGTAGTCGATGCCGAGCGGGCGACTGAGCGCCAGGCCCGACTGGCCGGACCCGAGCGTGCCGAGCCAGAACGCGTCGACGTCGTCGACGCCCACGCCGGCCGAGGTCACGGCCTGCCCGACGGCGTCGACCAGGAGGTCGTCGGTCGATCGGTCCCACAGCTCGCCGAACTGCGTGCAGCCCATCCCGACGATGGCGACCTTGTCCGCGATTCCCCTGCTCGTCATGACTCGCTCCCCTCGTCGGAGGCCGCGGCCGGGAGGACCTTGGCCTTCCAGAAGTAGTTGTGGACGCCCCCGGCCACGAACAGGCTCCGGAACGTCATCTCGACCTCGGTCCCGACCTCGACCGTGGCCGGATCGGCGTCGGCGACCTCGACGGCGCACCGGCCTCCCCCGTCGAAGTCCACGACGACGTCGACGACCGGTGGTGAGGGCGAGTACGCCAGACGGTCCACCGTGTACGTCGCGACGCGCCCCCGCAGGCGGGAGACGGGGACCGACTCCATCTGCTGCGTGGCACCGCAGCTGCGACACACGGGCACCGGCGGCAGGTGGACGAAGCCGCACTCGGTGCACCGTGCACCCGCGAACCCGAACTTCCACCCGACGCCGCGGAGCGACGGCGGGCCGGCGGGACGGTCCGGCTCCGGCCGACGCGGCATCTCCCGCGCGAGCAGCCCGCGCCAGGACAGGTACGTCGGGTACGGCACCGGCGTGCCCCCCGCGAGCTGGTCGACGAGCGGTACCGGCTGGCGCCGCGACGCCAGCAGATCGGTGGTCCGCAGCAGCCACACGTCGCTGCCGTCGACGGCCGACACGACCAGCACGGTCTGACCCGGCTCGGCTCGATCGAGCACGTCGGCCAGCGCCACCAGCACGTCGGCCGCGCCACTGAAGCCGAGCGGCGACGTCGTGGTCGAGACCTGACCCTTGACGAGGGTGCCGGCGCGCTTCACGACGGCCGAGTTCGAGCTTGCCAGCACGACGTGGTCCACGGCATCGACGCCGGACTGCTCCAGCACCCGGTCGACCGTCGCCCGCACGAGCTCGACGTACCGTTCGAACCCGAACCGCTCCTCCCACTGCTCCCCGGTCAGGCTGGTCGGGACCCGCCACCGGTCGAGCAGCTCGTCGGTTGCGGACGCCGTGGCCAGGATCTCGGCGATGCCCGGGCCCTCCCCCAGCAGCAGTGCCGCCGCGCCGTCGCCGCCGAGCTTCTCGTCCGACGAGCCGGGCTTGCCCACCCGCACGTCGGCAGCCAGCACCAGTCCGCCGTGCGCGGAGGCGGCGTGCAGGGATCCGACGGTCGAGCGTCCGGAACCGATCAGGTCAGAGGCGAAGACCCGCGGGTCGAGCTGCAGGGCCGCGTGGATCGCCGACGCATTCGTCTTGTCGAGGTAGGCAGGGCTCGTGGTCGCGAACCACACGCTGCCGACGCGGTCGAGCTGATCGGCGGGCAGGGCTCGCGCCGCCGCGACGGCCATCGTGGTGCTGTTCTCGTCGAACGACGCCACGGCACGGTTGCCGCGCACGCCGCTGTCAGGACCGAGCCGGTGTGCCGGGACGTAGCTCGCGTAGGCCAGGATCGAGGCCACCATCTCAGCGCACCCCCCGGAACAGAGCGGCGATGCCCTGGCCGCCGCCGATGCACATCGTCTCCAGCGCCCAGTCGCCCTCGCGGCGTCGCAGCTCGTGCAGCATCGTCGTGAGGATCCGCACGCCGGTGGCACCGATGGGGTGGCCCAGCGAGATGCCCGAGCCGTTCACGTTGAGGCGCTCGTCGAGCGCGTCGAGCGTGACGTCCCAGCCGCGGAGCACCGCGAGAACCTGGACCGCGAACGCCTCGTTGACCTCCACCAGGTCGAGGTCGTCGAAGCCGATGCCGGCCCGCGCCATGACCTTCGTCGCGGCACCGACAGGTCCGATGCCCATGCGTGACGGCTCGCACCCGACCGCGGCCCAGCTGTCGAACCACGCGATCGGCTCCAGGTCGAGCTCGTCGAGCCGCTCCTCGGCCACGACCAGGCAGGCGGCAGCGGCGTCGTTCTGCTGGGCCGCGTTCCCGGCCGTGACGGTGCCACCCGGGGTGAGCGTGCGCAGACGCGCCAACGACTCCGGCGTCGAGTCGGGACGCACGCCCTCGTCGCGGTCGAACACGACCGGGTCGCCCTTGCGCTGAGGCACCTCGACGGCCACGACCTCGTCGTCGAAGGCGCCGCTCGACCACGCCGCGGCAGCCCGCTGATGGCTCCGGGCGGCGAAGGCGTCGGACTCCTCGCGCCCGATGCCGAAGTCGGCGGCGAGGTTCTCGGCGGTCTCGATCATGCCGCTGATCTCGCCGAACCTCCACGCCGGCTGTGAGCGCTCGCGGCCCCGGTCGAGCCGGTCGTAGAGCGTCTGGTTGCCCGAGCGCGAGCCCCACCGCGCGGTCGTCGTGTAGTGCTCGATGTTGCTCATCGACTCGACGCCGCCAGCGATCACGACGTCGGCGGCTCCGGTCTGCACCGTCATCGCCGCCGTGATGACGGCCTGCAGTCCGCCTCCGCAACGACGGTCGGTCTGGAAGCCGGGGACCTCGATCGGCAGCCCGGCGTGGAGCGCCGCCCAGCGCCCGATGCAGGGGGCCTCGGAGTTCGCGTAGGACTGGGCGAAGGCGACGTCCTCGATGCGCGTGGGGTCGACTCCGCTGCGGGCGACGAGCTCCTTGACCACGCCGGCCGCGAGGTCCTCGGCGGCGACGGGGCGGAGGGATCCTCCGAAACCGCCGACGGCGGTGCGGACCGGTGCCACGATGGCGACGCGTCTCATGGGTGCTCCTGGTTCAGGGTCGGGTGGGGTCAGGCCGACGCCAGCGCCGAGTCGGCGGAGGCGTCCAGCGCGGCACGGTGGTCGGGGTGGGCGATCGCGATCATCTGTTCGACGCGCTGGTCGGTCGTGAGGCCGCGCAGGTCAGCGGTCCCGTGCTCCGTGACCACGACGACCTGCTCGGCGCGGGGGGTCGAGACCGGACCGCTCAGGGAGGCGACGATCCGCGACGTCCCGCGTGACGTCGACGGCAGCGCGACGATCGGGACGCCGTCCGGTGAGCCCGCGGCGCCCCGCAGGAAGTCCATCGCCCCACCGACGGCGCCCACGTACCGACCGGCCGCGACCTCGGCGTTGACCTGACCGGTCAGGTCGACCTCGATCGCCGCGTTGACCGCCGTCATGCGGAAGGAAGTGCGCAGGACCGTGGCGTCGTGCGTGTACCGGGTGCCCCTCAGGAGCAGTGCCGGGTTGCGGTCGGCCCAGGCGAACAGCTCGGTGGAGCCACCCAGCAGCCCGGCCACGGCGACGCCCCGGTCGTGCGACTTGCGGGCCCCCGTCGCGACGCCCGTGCGCACGAGGTCCATCGCGGTGTCGTTGAGGATCCCCGAGTGGATCCCGAGGTCACGGTGGTTGCGCAGCTCGGCCAGCACGGCCTCCGGCAGCGCACCGATGCCGAACTGCAGTGTCGCGCCGTCCGGCACGAGGTCGGCGACACGCCGGGCGACGGCCCGGGTCGTCTCGTCCACGGACGGGGTCGGCATCTGGCCCGGCGGCTCGTCGGAGTGCACGACCGCCGCGATGCTGTCGCGGTGCAGGCGCCGGGCACCCGGCGTGAACGGCACGTGCGGGTTGACCTCCGCCAGGACGACGCGGGCGGTCTCGACCGTGCCGGCGAAGTAGTCGTCGGCCAGGCCCATCCAGTGGTGCCCGTCGCCGTCGGCCGGTGAGACCTGCACCAGCACGACGTCGGCCCGGAGGGCGCCGGACCCCAGGACGTCCGGGAGCGTCGAGTAGTGCACGGGCAGGATCCGCAAACGTCCTGCGCCGTGCATCGCCGCGTTGGTGCCCGACCCGCAGTACGACACCGCGTCGATCGACCCGACCGTGTCGAGCGTCAGGCTCGACCCGGCCGGGATGCCCACGAAGCAGGTCACCTCGCCGATCCGGGCCACCTGCTCGACCAGGAGGCGCGTGAGGGCGCGCGGCTCGGAGCACGCCTGACCCCAGGTGACGACGTCACCGGACCGGACGTGCTGCGCGAGGTCGATGTGGGTCCCCACGTCAGCTGGTCCCGCCCTCTTTCCAGCGGTCAGCGGACGGGTCGAGCAGCTGGGTCAGGTTGCCGTCGGGCAGCCAGACGAGCGCCTCGAGCTCGAGCGCGTCGAACAGCCGGACGCGCCCGGTGCGCAGGTCGGTGACACGCAGTCGCGTGGAGTTGCCGGCGGCGTCGACCTCGACGGCGACCTCGGCGAACTCGCTGCCCACGACCGCACCCTCCGGCGACTCGAACGGTCCGCGGGCCCCCATCGCGACATTCATACGAGGAACCCCAGGGTCGGGACGACCTTGTCGTGGTCGACGAGGACGACCTTCTTGTACGCCAGCCGGATGGCCTCGCCCTCACGGCGGAGGCGGTACGTCGTGCGGCCACCCCAGATCGTGTTGCCGCGCTGACGCGACTCGAACACGACGAAGTTGGCGCCGATCTCGAGGTCGACACCACCTGCGGCGTTGGCCCGGCCGCCCACGAGCTCGACGTTGCCGATGATGCGCCGCAGGTTGGACGGCGGGGCCTGGGCGTACCGCTTGCCGGTCTTGACCTGCTTCATCCGGGTCGAGATGCGGCTGCGGTTGTCGAAGATGATCGACACGTTCCTCGTGGGGTCGGCCGTGAGGTCGTCGCCCGGCACCCAGTAGATGGCGTCGTCGGTCCAGAGCCCCTCCCACGCGTCGTAGTCGTTCTCGTCAGCCAGGCGCGCCTCGCGGTAGAGGTACTGCTCGACCTCGCGCACGTCCCAGCCCTCAGGGACGGGGCCGAGGGTGTCCGGACTCTGCTCGTCCGGACTCTGCTCGTTGGGACTGGGCGCTTCGGTCGCAGCCGACTCGGCGAGCGGGGCGGTGGTCTCGGTCATCGGGTCACGCCTCCATGAGGGACTTGTAGTGCTTCCAGAAGCCGCGCATGCCGGTCTCGTCGGTCGCGGCGCCGATCGTGAAGCCGTTCTCGTCGGTGCTCTCGCGCCCCAGGCCGCGGCGCACGTCGAGCCACTCCGGGTCGAGCATCTCGACGCCACGCTGGTTGCGCTCGTACATCTCGGTGTCGTCGGCGAGCAGCATGCCCGCCGGACCGACCGAGCCGATCGACTGCGACACCATGCGCCGGTTGAGCTCCGGGGCCCCACCGAGCTGCACCGCCGTCGAGTACTGCACGCACTCGCCCACGGCGTTCGGCTGGATGTTGAAGACCTGGATCTCGGCGATGAACAGGTTCGGGAAGATCATGACGTGGGGCGCGCCCTCGATCATGCGGCGGTCGGCGTCGTCGCCGTACGCCTCGCGCATGCGGCCGACGTACTCCGGCACGCGGTCCGGGGTCGTGCCGAACCATCGCATCGGCTCGCCGAACTTGCGGAACTCCGGGCGCAGGTCGTTCTCGCTGTGACCGTTCCCGAGGCTGCGCGTGACCGCGGTCGAGGCGTCGCTGTAGAGGGCGCCGATCGGGCTGCCCGTGACACCGAAGATCGAGCCGTGCACGAACTGCGGGTGGTAGCCGTCGGTCTCGTTCTCGGCGAGGAACTTCCAGTTCGACCGCGTCCTGTGCTTGAGCCAGCCGGCATCGAGCTGCACCGTGCCCTCGGGCGAGAGGCCGACGAGGCGATCGATCTCGCCCTTGGCGGATCCGAGGTGCTCGAGCAGCGTCGGCCCCTCCTTCGCCATGGAGGCGAACACGAAGCCGGCGTAGGAGTCGACCCGCGGCACCTGCCCCATGCCGAGCCCGTCGAGCTGGCCCTTGCCGCCGTATCCCTTGTTGTAGGGGTAGCCGAGCAGCTCGCCGGTGTTCCGGTAGGTCCAGCCGTGGTACGGGCAGCGGAAGGAGCTGGAGTTGCCCTTGGCGTCGTCGCAGACCTGCAGGCCGCGGTGCGCGCAGCGGTTCAGCAGCACGTGAACGGCGCCCTCGCGGTCGCGCGTCATGACGACGTCCTGCGTCGCGAACTGCTTGCGCACGTAGTCGTTCGGCTCGGGGATCTCGCTCTCGTGGCCGATGAAGACCCACGTGCGGAACCAGATCTTGCGCAGCTCCTCGCCGAAGATCTGCGGGTCCGTGTAGATCGAGCCGTGGACCTGGTCCTTGCGGATCAGCTGGTCGTACGTGCCCTGCACGTCGGCGGGCGGCACCAAGGACGTCATGCGC
>JAHEXN010000232.1 GCA_023252095.1 Actinomycetes bacterium
CCGCGGCCGGCCGGGCTGGCCGAGGGACTCGATGCGGGTCTCTAGCACGAGCTCACCGATCTCTCGCATCATCTTCGACAGCAGCTCGGACGCCGCTGCCGCCGTGACCGCGGCGTGGAACAGCTCGTCGCCCTCGACCCCGCGACCGCCGGCGTCGATGTCGGCCTCCATCGCGTCGAGCGCGGCGTCGATCTCGGCCAGGTGCGCCTCGGTGCGACGCTCGGCAGCGAGGGCGGCGATCTTCGACTCGAGGGCGTCTCGGGCGTCGATGATCTCGGGCAGCCGGTTCGCGTGGGCGCGGATCGCCTCGACGATGCGGGGGGTGCCGGCGACATCGGTCACGATCGCGCCGTCGCCGTGACGGACCACGACGGCCCCGACGACCTCGAGCGCGACGAGCGCCTGGCTGATCGTGGCTCGGCTGACGCCGAGCTGGGTCGCGAGCTCGCGTTCGGGGGGCAGGCGGTCGCCCGAGCGGACCCCGTTGGTCGTGATCCATTCGGTGATCTGGCCCGCGACCTGCTCGTACAGCCGGGGCCGCTGCACGGGCTTGAGCTGCTGGAGGCGGGGCGATTCCAGGCGGGACATGCCGCCATCGTATTGACATTCGTCACATTGACCTATTGGCTAGGCCACTGAACCACTAGACGTGACCACGGTCACACGGGACGGAAGAAGGACCCTCATGGGACCGGAATGGGTTGCGATCATCGCGCTGGTCGCGTTGTTCGTCGTCGGCACGCTGCTGCCGATCAACATGGGTGCGCTGGCGTACGTCGCCGCGTGGCTCGTCGGCATGTACGCGCTCGACCTCGACGAGAAGGAGATCCTCGCCGGCATCAGCGGTGACCTCGTCCTGACGTTGATCGGCGTGACGTACCTCTTCGCGATTGCGCGCAACAACGGGACGGTCGACCTCATCGTCGAGACCGCCGTGAAGGCCGTGGGTGGCCGCGTCGCGCTGATCCCGTGGGTCATGTTCGCCGTCACGGCGCTGCTGACCGCGATCGGCGCCGCGAGCCCCGCCGCGTGCGCCATCATCGGCCCGATCGCGCTCGGCTTCGCCGGCCGCTACAAGATCAGCCCGCTCATGATGGGCATGTTCGTCGTGCACGGCGCCCAGGGCGGCGGCTTCAGCCCCATCAGCATCTACGGCACGATCACGAACTCCGTCATGGAGGAGAACGGCCTGCCGGTCAGCGAGATGACGGTCTTCCTCGCGAGCCTGATCGTCAACCTGATCATGGCCACGATCCTGTTCTTCGCCCTCGGCGGCCGTCGCCTGATGTCGCAGCGCATCGATCCCGACGAGGACGTCGACGGTGGTCTGCACGCCGGAGGTGCTGCGGTCCCGACGCGCGGCCAGGGCACCGACACCGTGATGGGCACGCAGTCCACTGGAGTCCGCCTCGAGCAGGTCCTGACGCTGATCGCCTTCGCCGGCACCGCCGTCGTGGCGCTCGCGTTCGACAAGAACATCGGCTTCGTCGCGATCACGGCCGCCGTGATCCTCGCGATGCTCTCGGGCAACCAGCACAAGGGCGCGATCAACCAGATCGCGTGGCCCACCGTCCTGCTCGTCGCGGGTGTCAGCACCTACGCCGCGATCCTCACGCAGGCCGGGTCCCCGCAGTTCGTCGGCAACTGGGCCGCGGGCCTCGGCGCCGTCGCGATCGGCGCGCTCATCCTCTGCTACGTCGGCGGCGTCGTCTCGGCGTTCGCGTCGTCCACCGCGCTGCTGCCCGTCATCGTCCCGATCGCGATCCCGCTGATCGTCGACGGCGGCATCCACCCGGCGATGTTCGTCGCGGCGCTCGCGGTCAGCTCGACGATCGTCGACGTCAGCCCGTTCTCGACCAACGGCGCGCTGATGCTGGCCAACCGGCCCGACACGATCAGCGAGCAGGCGTACTACAAGCAGATCATCCGCTACAGCGTCCTGGTCGTCCTCGTCGGACCGCTGCTCGTCTGGGCCGCGCTCGTGCTCCCGGGCTGGGGGGCCTGATGACGGCTCAGGGACCGCTGTCGGACCTGCTGGTCGTCGACCTCTCACGCGCGCTTGCCGGACCGCACGCCACGATGATGCTCGGCGACCTCGGGGCCCGGATCGTCAAGATCGAGAACCCGGGCCACGGCGATGACACCCGTGGATGGGGCCCGCCGTTCCGCTGGCCTGCCGGTGAGGGCCACCACGTCGGCTCGCCTGAGGAGGGCGACGAGAACGCCCGCGAGTCGACGTACTTCCTGTCGGCGAACCGCAACAAGGAGTCGATCGCGCTCAACCTCAAGGACGAGGCCGACCGTGAGGTCCTGCTGGGCCTGGTCGACCGGGCCGACGTGCTCGTGGAGAACTTCCGCACCGGCGTCCTGGACCGGCTAGGCCTGGGCTTCGAGACGCTGATGGAGCGCAACCCGCGCCTCGTCGTGCTGTCGATCACGGGTTTCGGTCACGACGGCCCCGAGGGTGGTCGGTCCGGGTACGACCAGATCGCCCAGGGCGAGGCCGGCCTGATGTCGATCACGGGCTCGGCCGCCGACGACCCGCAGAAGGTCGGCACGCCGATCTCGGACATCCTCGGCGGCATGTACGGCGCGTACGGCCTGATGGCGGCGCTGCACGAGCGCGAGCGCACGGGCAAGGGCCAGGTCGTCCGTACCTCGCTGCTCTCGGCCACCGTGGGGGTCCTGGGCTTCCAGGGCACTCGCTGGACGATCGCCGAGATGGTCGGCCGCGCTGCAGGCAACCACCACGCGTCGATCTCGCCGTACGGCCTGTTCCGGTGCGCCGACGGCGCGGTGCAGATCGCGGTCGGCAGCGAGGGCCTCTGGCACGACTTCTGCGAGGGCTTCGGCCTCGACCCGGCCATGCCGGGCTTCGGGACCAACCCCGAGCGGGTCGGGAATCGCGACGCGACGATCGAGATCGTCGAGCGCGTGTTCGCCGAGTGGCCGGCCGAGAAGCTGCTCGAGCGCCTTGCCGAGGTCGGCATCCCGGCCGGCAAGGTGCGCTCGATCGACGAGGTCTTCGCGTGGGACCAGACGCGCAGCCAAGGCCTGCTGATCGACGTCGAGCACTCCACGCTCGGCAACATCTCGCTCCCCGGGCCGCCGCTGCGCTTCTTCGACGGCGACACCGAGACGACGTTCCGCGGGCACCGCGCGCCGCCCGTGCTCGACGAGCACGGCGAGACGATCCGCGAGTGGGTCGCCACGGATCCGGAGCGGCGCGATGGGTGAGCGGATGTCGGCCCACGACCTCGTGGGGCTCGTGCTCGACGACGGCTCGTTCGAGTCCTGGGACGAGCCGATCGACCGCAGCGGCTACCCGGAGCAGTACCGGGCCGAGCTCGAGCGAGCCAGCGAGCGCAGTGGCGTCGACGAGTCGGTCATCACGGGTCGCGGCACCGTGAGTGGGCGTCCGGTGGCGTTCGTCGTCAACGAGTTCGGCTTCCTCGCCGGATCGATCGGCCGCGACGCCGCGGCACGGCTCACGGCGGCCGTGCGGCGGGCGACTGCCGAGGGCCTCCCGCTGCTGGCCTCCACCGCGTCCGGTGGTACCCGGATGCAGGAGGGGACACCGGCGTTCGTGCGCATGGTCGACATCAGCCGCGCGATCATGGACCACCGCGCGGCGGGGCTGCCGTACCTCGTGCACCTGCGCCACCCCACGACCGGCGGCGTGTTCGCGTCGTGGGGCTCGCTCGGCCACGTCACGGTCGCCGAGCCGGGTGCGCTCGTCGGCTTCCTCGGGCCCAAGGTCTACGAGCTGCTGAACGGTCGGCCGTTTCCAGCGGGTGTGCAGGTCAGCGAGAACCTCGCCGACCGCGGCATCATCGACGCCGTCGTGAAGGTGCAGGACCTGCCAGCGGTCGTCGACCAGGCGCTCGGGATCCTGTTGGACCCCACCGCCGGCTCCTCACGCGAACGGCGTGGTGGCGAGGTCGCGCCGCACCACGACACGTGGGCCTCGATCGAGATCACCCGTGGCTCCGAGCGGGCGGGTGTGCGTGACCTGCTGCGACACGGCAGCGACACGACCCTGCGGCTCCAGGGCACCGACGAGGGCGAGCGCGACAGCGCGATGCTCGTGGCGCTCGCCCGCATCGACGGGGTCTCGTGCGTCGTGATCGGTCAGGACCGCACGACCCAGACGCCGGACTCGCCCATGGGTCCTGCCGCGCTGCGGGAGGCCCGTCGTGGCATGCGACTGGCCAACGAGCTGGGTCTGCCCCTGGTCTCGGTCATCGACACCCCGGGTGCGGAGCTGTCGCCCGAGGCCGAGCAGGGCTCGATCGCCGGCGAGATCGCGCGGTGCATCGCCACGATGTCGACGATGCGCGTGCCGACCGTGTCGGTGCTGCTGGGCGAGGGATGCGGAGGGGGAGCGCTCGCGCTGCTGCCCGCTGACGTCACGCTCGCGACGGAGCACGCGTGGCTCTCGCCGCTCCCGCCCGAGGGTGCCAGCGCGATCGTGCACGGCGACGTGGACCACGCGGCGCAGATGGCCGAGCAGCAGCGGGTCTCGGTGCTCGAGCTGCGCGAGCAGGGCACGGTGCACCGCGTGCTGCCGGAGCCCGACGGTGACACCCCGGCCGCCCTCGCGGCCGCGATGGCCGCAGAGATCGGTCATGAGCTGAGGCGGCTCACGACCCTGGCGTGACCGTCAGCTCCGTGATCCACGCTTGAGGGTCCTCGACCCGCACCGCCACGGCGTCGCCGAGCCCGTTCTCCTCCCAGGTCAGGAGGAGGGCGGGCTCACCGAAGGTGCGGCCCAGGAACGTCGTGGTCACCGAGGCTGCCGTGATGCTCTTGCGAAGCACGTGCACCTCGCGGCCCACCGTCGCTGGGACGAAGGCGACGGCATCGTCGGTGCGCACCAGGGTGCCGACCGTGACGTCCTGGTCGCGACCGGCCGATGCGCGCCCGAGCAGGACCGCGACCTCACGATGGCCCCCGAGCTCGCGGAGGCGACGACGTGCGCCGCGCGTGGCCCGCAGGAAGCGCCAGGCGCCGAGGGCCACGACGGCGAGAACGGTCACGAGGACCACGGCCAGGACGGTCAGGACGATCTCGAGCACGGGTCCAGTCTGTCGGACGGGTGGTGCCTCAGCTGCAGTTGACCGGGATGATCAGGAAGTAGCACTGGCGTGGCGGGGCCGTCGTCGGTGGAGGCGTCGGCGCGGCGGGGGTCGTGGGCGCCGCGGTGGGCGCTGCGGTGGTGGGGGCGGGGCCCGGACGAGTGGTGCCCTGCTCCGGCGAGGTCACGTTCGACCCGGTGCCGCTGCCGGGATCGGCCGTCGGCGGCGCGGCGTCGGTCGGCGCGGGCGTCGCACTGGGCGCGGCCTCCGCCGTGACGGCACCTGATTCCGGGGCTGCCGTGCTCGGCTCGGTTGAGACCGTCGGGCGGGCATCGGCCTCCGCGCGGGAGCCGCCACCACCGATCGCGTCGGTCGTGAAGGCGAACGTGATCAGCGCGGCGACGGCGACGGCGGCGACGCCGGCGATCGCGACGAGCCGGGTGAGCCGGTTCGTGAGC
>JAHEXN010000009.1:0-21774 GCA_023252095.1 Actinomycetes bacterium
AGATCCCCCCGGGGGGATGCCGCGAGACCGAAGGAATGCCGATGAACCCGCCCACCGCAACGGCGCCCGACCGGGTGTCCACGACCACGACGGCGCCGAGCAGGCCCGGCCCCCTCGGCCGCCTGGGTGTGACGGTGACCCGCCACGGTCGGGGAGTCGCCCTGATCTGGGTGGTCCTGGTCGTCGGCCTGGGGGTGTTCGCCCCCTTCGTCGAGCACCGGCTCTCCGGAGCCGGTTGGCAGGCCGACGGCTCGGAGTCCGTGCAGGTCCGTGACCTGGCGCAGGAGAGCTTCGGCGGCAACGCGAGTCACGCGATCCAGGTCGTCGTCCACAGCCCCGACGCGCCGCTCACGGAGGGTGAGGGTCCCGAGGTCCTCGCCGAGGTGACGCGGGTGCTCGAGACCGACGACCGCCTGGCCGAGGTGGTGTCGCCGATGCCCGGCGCGAGCCTGTCCGCCGACGGCCGCACCGCCGTCGTCCTGGCCGGAGCAGGGGTCGACACCAACGAGATGGTCCGCGTGGCGTCCGACCTCAAGGGTGAGCTCGAGGCACTCTCGACCGACGGTGTCGAGGTCAATCCGACGGGCTCGTCCCTGCTGTGGTCGGACTTCAACGAGGCCAACCTCGAGGCGATGTTGAAGTCGGAGATGATCTCCTGGCCGGTGACCCTTGCGATCCTCGTGCTGGCCTTCGGCGCCCTCGTGGCCGCCGGGCTGCCGCTGCTGTTGACTCTCGCGGGTCTCGTCGCGTCCGCCGGATCGTTGGTGTTGATCAACGAGCTGGTGCCGGTCTCCATCTGGGCCATGAACTTCGCGATGATGTTCTCCCTGGCCCTCGGGATCGACTACGCCCTGCTGATCGTGGCCCGCTACCGCGCCGCACGGGCTCGCGCGGGCAGCACCCGTGCAAGTGCCATTGCCGAGACGATGGACACCGCGGGCAAGGCCGTCCTGTTGTCCGGGGTCACGGTACTGGTCTCGCTGTCCGCGGTCATGCTCGTGCCGTCGCCCTCGTTCCGGTCCATGGCCGGCGGCATCATGCTGTCGGTCGTCTTCGTGCTCGCTGCCACGCTCACGCTGCTGCCCCTCGTGCTGCACCGTCTGGACGACCGCATCAACCGTTTCGCCCTGCCCTGGGCCCGCTCAGGTGACCACCGCTCGAACCGGTTCGAGCGATGGGGACAGCGGCTGTGGGACCAGCCGTTGCGCTGGGGAGCGGGTGCCCTCGTGGTGCTGATTGCCCTCGCGCTGCCGATCGTTGGACTGCAGACGGCCATGCCGTCGATCAAGGTCCTGCCCGAGGACGCGAGTGCCCGCGTCGGCTACGACGCCGTCCAGGCCGCCTTCGGCGACGGAGCCCCCGGCACGATCCAGGTCGTGGTTCCCGAGGCCGACGTGGACTCGTCGACGTCGGTGCTCGCGGCCGACCCGGGCGTCGCCGGCGTCATGCCGGCCGTCACCGTCACCGACGACAGCGGGCTGGCCATGATCCAGGCCGTCCCGACCGTCGACCCGTCCGACCCCGCCCTGACTGACACCGTTGAGCGCCTGCGGGCAGATCTCCCAGCAGACGCGCTCTTGGGGGGCGCCGCCATCGAGAACCTCGACTTGAAGCAGCAGCTCGACACCTCCACTCCGTTGGTGATCGGCATTGTCTTGTTGCTCGGGTTCCTCCTGCTGCTGATCGCCCTCCAGGCCCCCTTGATCTCGCTGCTGGGGACCGTCGTGAGCCTGCTGTCGACCGCAGCTGCGTTTGGCGTCGCACGACTGGTCTTCCAGGAGGGGTACGGGGCAGACCTCATCGGGTTCGAGCCGCAAGGGTTCCTCGACGCGTGGGCGCCGGTGTTCTTCTTCGCGATGATCTTCGCTATCGCAATGGACTACACGGTGTTCCTGCTGGCCTCGGCGAAGGAGCACTGGGAGCGGACCGGTGACGCGAAGGACGCGATGGTTGGCGCGGTCGCGCACTCCGGACGCATCATCTTCGCCGCCGGCGGCGTCATGGTCGCGGTGTTCTTCACCTTCGCCCTGGCCGGGCCGCTTCCGCCCAAGGAGATGGGCGTGATCCTCGGCCTCGCCGTCCTCCTCGACGCGTTCCTCGTCCGCCTCGTGCTGCTGCCCGTGATGCTCCGGCTCGCCGGACCTGCGGCCTGGGCAAGCCCGGCCTGGTTGCGACGGGTCCTGCCGAACATCTCCTTCGCCCACAACTGAACCTGCCCGACCATCCCCGCACGACCACGCCATCAACGAAAGGCACGCCTCATGACCACGACCGACTCCGGCGCCCAGGTGCTGAACGATCTGCGCCCCCTTCACCGCGACCTCCGCCACGCGATCCCCGACGTCTACCAGGGCTTCGGCGAGCTCAGCAAGGCCGCCTTCGCCGACGGTGCCCTGGATCGCAAGACCAAGGAGCTGATCGCCTTCGCGATCGGCGTCGTCGAGGGCTGCGACGGATGCATCGCGTCGCACGGGCAGGCCGCCGTCAAGGCCGGCGCCACGACCCAGGAGGCCGCCGAAGCCATCGGGGTCACCTTCCTCATGCACGGCGGACCCGCCACGATCCACGGAGCACGTGCCTACGAGGTCTTTCGCGAGTTCGCCGGCGAGGCCCCTGCCGCCACCGAGGAGGGCTGAGCCCCATGTGCCGACCCGTGCGATGCAAGCAGTGCGACAAGATCACCTGGGCCGGCTGCGGTCAGCACGTCGCCGCGGTCCGTGCGATGGTGCCCGACGACAACTGGTGCCCGGGACACGATGGCCAGAAGCCGCCAAGGAAACCGGGTCACCTGTTCCGCAGGAGATCGAGGTCGGCGGAGTCGTCGTAGCCTCGAGCGAAGCGTGTCGCCTCACGATGCCATCTCGCCTCGGTCGACGCTACGACGACCTGGGACGCCGATCGCCTGCCGCGTGACGCTCACTGATGCGACGATTCTCGGGCGAGTCCCGTGGCTCGCTGAGAGGGGCGGGAATGACCGACAGCATGCCAGCATTGGCCAGACGTGAGCGAGCCAGCTTGGTCGAGCTCCTGGAGGAGCTGACCGATGGCGAGTGGGCCCGTCCGTCGCTGTGCGACGACTGGTCGGTGCGCGAGGTCGCCATTCACGTCGTGAGCTACGACGACCTGGGCTGGCCCGGGCTCCCGATGGCCTTCATCCGCGGCGGCCTTCGGGTCGACTCCGTCAACGCGCATACCCTCGCCCTGCACGCCGACCTGTCGAACGAGGAGGTGATCGAGCTCGTGCGAAGGTGCGAGAAGCCACGCGGTCTGACGTCGGCCTTGAATGGAGCCATCGCCCTGACGGACGGACTGATCCATCAACAGGACATCCGGCGTGCATTGGACCGCCCGAGGGAAATCCCGGCGGAGCGATTGCTTCCGGCCCTGGACTTCGCATTGAAGGCCCCCACGTTGCCGGCGAAGCAGAACGCTCGGGGTCTTCAACTGGTGGCGACCGATCACGACTGGTCGCACGGAACCGGTGACGAGGTCGCCGGTCCGGCCGAGTCCCTGCTGATGGCGGTCGCCGGCCGGCCCGTCGCGCTAGAGGAGCTGTCCGGACCGGGGCTCGCCGCATTGGCCGACCGCGTGGGTTGAGAGCGACGCTTGCCGGCTTCTCAACAGCCCAGAGATGGTCGTAGGTTTTGGTCTCAGTTTTGGTCTCAGTTGGACCATGATTTGGCGTGATTGGCCGTGATGGACAGTGATGGAAATCGCTGCAATTCCAGCGAAACAGACTCTGGCGAACTGGCCGAAATTGGCGCTGGCGTGGTTGGAAAGCGGGTTGAGTGAAAGCTCTCAGGGGTTCGAATCCCCTATCCTCCGCCACAAGCGCAAGCAAGATCGGGCCTCGCACCACTTCGGTGCGGGGCCCGTTTCCGTTCGTGCTCTCAACGGTGCTGCTGGCACCGCTCACTGGCTCGGCGAACCCGAGGCAGTGCAGCGTGTCGATCCAGTCGCCCTGAGTCGCGGAGGGGATCGCGGCCACCAGTGAGGCGACGCCGACGGCGCGTGGAGTTTGGCCTCAGGGAGGTGGCTGAGTGGCGACGCCGTCAGAAGCTGGAAGGGTCGCCGTACTTGAAGGCCAGGTACAACCCTCCGTAGAGCAGCGCGCCGAGAAAGATGACCCAGAGGAAGAGCTTCATCAAGGCGTAGTAGCAGCCATCTTTCGGCCGCTCGGGTTCGTCCTTCGGGATCCTCGAAATGGTCATGTGCGTCCTCTCGTCATCCAACTCCGTCAGGCTACGGAGTTCCCGTGTCACGTCGGTGACGGATGCGGTCGTGCTGGACCGGTATATAACAAACTGGTAAGTTAGCCGCATGGACGACACCACTCCCTCGAGTTCAGGCGCCCGGTGACGACCGAACCCGCGCCGCGCCAGCGCAAGCCCGCGAGCATCCGGCGGCGCGAGATCCTGGACGCTGCCACCGAGGAGTTCGCGGCCGGGGGCCTGGCCGGCAGCCGGATCGAGTCGATCGCGGCACGAGCCGAGATCTCCCACCCGCGCGTCGTGCAGATGTTCGGGACGAAGCAGAACCTCTTCCTCGAGTCGGTCGGGGCCGTCTTCGACGAGGTCTCCCGGACGTTCGAGGACACGCCGACCTCCCGTGACGGAGAGCTCGCCCTGGCCATGCTGGGTGAGTCGTACCTGCGGATGCTGCGCGCGCGACCGAGTCTCGGCACCGTGATGCTCCAGGCGTATGCCGCCAGCGCCGATGCCGGCGTCCGCGCGGTGGTGCGCGAACGGGTGGAACGCCTCGGCGAGCTCGTCATGACGCTGACGGGTGCCGACGTCAACCAGATGCGCGCCTTCATCGCGACGGGTCTCAGCCTCACGGTCACGGCCATCCTCGAGCTCGAAGGACCCGACGAGAGCATGGCGTGGGGCGCCTGGCTCATCGCCAAGACCACTCAGCACGACCCATCACGAGAGAGGTGACTGCCATGGAGGCATTCCGAAGCATGGTCGAGCGACGCGACCTGTCCGACGTCGAGTCGGTCCTGGCCGAGAACGTCGAGTTCGCGAGTCCTGCCGCGCACCGGCCCTACGCGGGCCGAGCCCTCACGGCCGCCATCCTGCGCCAGGTCCTGGAGGAGCTCCAGGACCTGCAGTACGTCCGCGAGATCGTCTCGGTGGACGGTCGCGACTTCGCCCTCGAGTTCGAGGCCAGGGTGGGCGACCTGCGGATCAACGGATGCGACTTCCTCCACCTCGACGACGACGGCCTGATCGACAGGTTCAAGGTCATGGTCCGGCCCCTCAACGCCGCCACCGAGCTCGCCCGGCGGATGGCGGTCCGGTTCGCGGCGATCACCGAGGAGAAAGGGGACGGCGGACTCTGATGACGTTCAGGTACGTCGCGATCGGCGACAGCATCTCCGAGGGCATCGGTGACACGCCGTGGCCCGATGGCACCCCGCGGGGATGGACGGATCGGCTCGCCGAGCACCTGACCCGCACGCAGGAGGGCGTCGAGTACGCCAACCTCGCCGTGCGTGGCTCGCAGGCCGAAGGGGTGCGCAGTCGACAGCTGCCAGGGGCGCTCTCACTCCAACCGCACCTGACGACCATCTCGGCGGGCATGAACGACCTGCTTCGCCCCCGCTGCGACGTAGCGCGGCTCCAGACCAATCTCCACGCGATGGCCGCCGAGCTGACGGCCCAGGGGTCCCAGGTGCTTCTGCTCGCGATTCCGGACGTCGGCAAGGTCTCACCGGTCGGGCGACTGATCGCGAGCCGCCGGGAGAGGTACAACGCGATGCTCCACGCGGTGGCCGACGAGACAGGCGCCGTTCCCCTGGCGCCGATCGGGGACACGATCTTCGAGGACCCCCAGGCGTGGTCCGACGACAGGCTGCACCTCTCGCCGCTCGGCCACGAGCGGCTGGCCGCGGGCGCGGCGGCGACCCTGGGGCTCGACGGCCACGACGGCTGGGCCGACATCCCGGACGGCGGCGACATCGCCCGCGGCGTGAGGGCAGAGCTGCGGTGGATCGGCACGCACGCCGTGCCGTGGATCGGCCGACGGGTTCGCGGGCGGTCGTCAGGCGACGGGCGAGATCCCAAGCGTCCGACGCTGGTCCCCGTTCATGCAGAGGTGACGTGAAGCGGGGGTCAACTCGGCCCGCGCGTCCACGCCTGTCTCGCCCTGCCGTTACGGTCATGTCGTGACTCTCGCGAAGACCCCCGGCCCGTGACGCCCTCGGTGGCACCGACCACGAACCATCCGGCCGCTGTCCTCGCGCAGGCCAGTCGTCGGCGCACGTTCGCGGTCATCTCCCACCCTGACGCGGGCAAGTCGACCCTGACCGAGGCGTTGGCCCTCCACGCCCACGCGATCACCGAGGCCGGCGCCACGCACGGCAAGGCCGGGCGCAAGGCGACCGTCTCGGACTGGATGGAGATGGAGCAGGCGCGCGGCATCTCGATCTCCTCGACCGCCCTGCAGTTCGAGTACGAGGGCACCGTGTTCAACCTGGTCGACACCCCCGGGCACGCCGACTTCTCCGAGGACACCTACCGCGTGCTGTCCGCCGTGGACTTCGCCGTGATGCTCCTCGACGGCGGCAAGGGCCTGGAGCCGCAGACCCTGAAGCTCTTCGACGTGTGTCGTCGCAGCGGTATTCCGGTCATCACGGTCGTCAACAAGTGGGACCGGCCGGGCCTGGACCCGCTCGAGCTCATGGACGAGATCCAGACCGAGATCTCGCTGCTGCCGACGCCCCTGACGTGGCCCGTCGGCATCGCCGGTGACTTCCGCGGGGTGATCGACCGCCGGGATGGCACCTGCATCGAGTACCTCCGCACGGCCGGAGGCGCCACAATCGCGCCGCAGGCGATCCATTCCCCGGACGAAGCGGCCGAGCTGTTCGGCGAGGTCTGGGAGGCCGCCCGCGAGGAGGCCGACCTGCTCGACGCATCGGGCAGCACGTACGACCGCGAGACGTTTCTCGCGGGACAGTCGACGCCGGTGCTCTTCGCCGCAGCCGCCTTGAACTTCGGTGTCGGCCAGCTCCTCGACACGATGCTCACGCTGGCACCTGCGCCGGGGCCCCGTCCGGGTCTCGACGGGCAGTTGCGTCCGGTCGACGCCGACTTCAGTGCGTTCGTGTTCAAGATCCAGGCCGGCATGAACACGGCCCACCGGGACCACGTGGCCTATGCGCGCATCTGCTCGGGCGTCTTCCGGCGCGGCGACGTGCTGACTCATGCGCAGAGCGGACGACCGTTCGCGACCAAGTACGCGCAGAGCCTGTTCGGTCGCGATCGCGAGACGGCCGAGATCGCCTTCCCCGGCGACGTCATCGGACTGGTCAACGCCTCCCAGCTCGCGATCGGCGACACCCTCTACGCCGACGTGCCGGTGCAGTTCCCGCCGATCCCCAGCTTCGCGCCGGAGCACTTCGCGGTCATCAGGGCGCGCGACACCGGCCGGTACAAGCAGTTCCGTCGCGGCGTCGAGCAGCTCGACCGCGAGGGCGTCGTGCAGGTCCTGCGCTCGAACCTGCGCGGCGACCAGGCGCCGGTGCTCGCCGCAGTCGGGCCGATGCAGTTCGAGGTCGTGGTCGACCGGCTGAAGCGGGAGTTCTCGACCGAGGTCAGCCTCGATCACCTCGACTACCAGCTGGCGCTCCAGGTCGACCGCGCCGGTGCCGACACCGTCAACTCCTCGGCGGGTGCCGAGGTGCTGACCCGCACGGACGGCACGCTGCTGGCCGTCTTCACCGACCGCTGGCGCATGCAGCGCATCGCCAAGGCGAATCCAGAGCTCGCGCTGGAGCCCCTGGCCGCCGGCGTCGTCTGAACGCCACACCCCCACCATCGCGAGGAGACACCATGACCGTCGCCGGAGGTCACGAGGACGAACCGCACGACCACGCGATGGGATCGCGACTGAACTGGCTCCGGGCCGGCGTGCTGGGTGCCAACGACGGCATCGTCTCGACCGCGGGACTCGTGGTGGGCGTCGCCGGTGCCTCCGCGCCGCGGGGAGCGATCTTCACGGCCGGGCTCGCGGGCCTCGTGGCGGGTGCGGTGTCGATGGCGCTGGGGGAGTACATCTCCGTCAGCAGCCAGCGTGACAGCGAGCGTTCGCAGCTCGACCTGGAGGCACGGGAGCTGAAGGAGTCGCCCGAGGCCGAGCTGGCCGAGCTCGCTGGTCTGTACGAGGCCAAGGGGCTCTCGGCCGAGACCGCGCGCCGCGTGGCGGAGGAGCTGACGGCGCGCGACCCGCTTGCGGCCCACGCCGACATCGAGCTGGGCATCGATCCCGACGACCTGACGAGCCCCCTGCAGGCCGCAGGCGCCTCGGCGGTCGCGTTCACGCTGGGCGCGGCGCTGCCGCTCGCAGCCATCATGCTGGCGCCCGAGTCGTGGCGCGTCCTGTCGACCGTGGTCATCGTGCTGATCGCTCTCGCGGTCGCGGGGGTCATCAGCGCCAGGCTCGGGCACAGCCGCGTGCGCCTGGCCGTGACACGGGTCGTCGTGGGTGGTGCCGCCGGGCTCGCGGTGACCTACGCGATCGGCAGACTCTTCGGCACGGCAGTGGGCTAGCGCGGCCCCCGCTCGTGGGGTCACCTGGAAGCGGCGGCCCGCGCGGCTAGCACTAGGCCGGACGCTCGAGCCGCCCGTTCCCGGGGCCGGCGTCGGACAGCGCTGCGCGAAGAAGGGTCGTCACCTGATGGTCGTCGAGGGCTGCGCGGTCCGCGAAGTGCGCCCTGACGAGCTCGGCCGCCGTGGCCGCGCCTTGGCCGCCCGACAGTATTCGCTCGCACAGGAACAGGGCGTCCTCCCGCGCGAGCGCGGGCGTCGTGCTCGGGACGATCTCCGCCACCCGCTCCACGTAGGTGAGGGGTGCGAGGCGCGGGCCGGTAGTCATGACGTCTGCGGTCATGGCCTAGATGACCTGGATGCGGCGGGCTACCGGCGCCTCGGTGGAGGCGTCGACGTCGTACACGACGCGGACGCCGGGGCGGAACGCCTCGGGGACCACCGGCGTGATCTCGGCGGCGCGGGCGAAGACCTCGGCCCCGCCGCCGTCGGGCTCGATGAAGCCGTGGTCGCGCTCGGCGGAGAACCAGGTGATGGTGCCGGTGGGCATGTCAGCTGGCCTTCGGGACGCGCTGCAGCTGCTCGCGCTCCTCGACCGTGAGGCCACCCCACACGCCGTACGGCTCGCGCACGGAGAGGGCGTGCTCGCGGCACTCGTCGATGACGGGGCACCGGGCGCACACGGCCTTGGCGCCCTGCTCGCGCAGGTGCTTGGCTGCACCGCGCTCGGCGGATGGTGAGAAGAAGACCGAGGAGTCCAAGCCCACGCAGGCGCCCGAGTGCTGCCACTCGTAGACCTCGATCAACGGCATGGGGAGACGCTTCAAGTTCGGCATGTGAGGCTCCAGCTCTCAAACGATGCGCTGGCCGAGGCGGCCAAGTTCCGTGCTCTCGAAACTGAGGTTGATCGTACGCAGAACTTATTCAGTCCGACAAGTCTTGTGAACAAGTTTTTTCCTGGATGGGATGCGGGACGCCGCCGTCGTGGTCACGATGTGTCCCATGGGGGACATGATCGAGGCGGATGCGCTGGTCGTCATCGACCTGCAGGTGGACTACTTCCAGGACCCGGAGCTCGCACGGTGCCGGGGCTCGCTCGTCGAGCGCTCAGCCCGACTCGCTCGCGCCGCGCACGAGTCGGGCGCACCCGTCGTCGAGGTGCAGACGGTGCACGCGCCGGACCGCAGCACGTGGACGATCGACATGCTGGAGGACGGTGAGGGCGTCGTGATCGAGGGGACCCCGGGTGCCGAGCGGTTGCCCGACCTGGACCTGGACCCGAGCGCCGTGGTGCGCAAGACCCGCGACAGCGCGTTCTTCGACACGGACCTGCTGGAGCACCTGGGCGGTGTCGCCCGTCCGGCGATCGTGGGGGTCTCGACCGAGTCGTGCGTGCGTGCCACCGCGGTCGACGCCTACGCCCACGACCTGCGGAGCGTGCTGGTGGCCGACGCAACCGCGTCGGTGGACGCGTCCGAGCACGACGAGGTGCTGCGCCGGCTGCACGCGCAGTACCGGCTGCCCGTCGTTGATGCGGCCGAGATCAGGTTCGTGGCACCCGGGGCCCCGCAGGACCGGTGAGGCGCCTTCGACCCGTCACTGGATCCCGCCGGTCGACCAACGGGTGAAGCCCGGCGCGAGGTCGACCTCTCGCCCGATCGACCGGATCTCGCCGACGTCGACCAGGAAGCTCCCGCGCTGCCGCCACGCGAAGAAGCGGTTCAGCACCGCGGGGCGCGTGACCTCGACTCGCTCGTAGCCCAGGAACGCGACCCCGCGACGTGGCCCCACGATCAGTCCGATGAGCTCGGGGACTGCCAGGTGGCCCGGTGCCACAGATCCGCGCAGCACGAAGCGCGCGTCGACGACGAAGCCGAGTCGTTCGCCGTCGCACGTCACCGGCAACGAGAGCACCTCACCCAGACGCATGACGGCTCCCGGGGATGCGACCGATCACGCGGTCGCGCAGCCATCGCTCGAACCACGTGGCGTCGATGGAGTCGCGGTCGACGCCCAGGTGCACCGCGTCGCCCAGATCGGTCACGTCCGACCATGGCACGGACAGCCGCACGTGTCCCGGCTGGTGAGCGCCGAAGAACCGCGAGGTCAGGCCCGAGCCGAGCACCAGGCGGGTGACCCGCACCGGCCCGTCGTCCGGCCAGTCCAGCTCGACGTCGTCGACCGCGAGGACCGGGACGCCGTCGCGGTCCAGCACGGCCCGGTCGAGCAGATGGATGTTGGCGTCCACCAGCCGGCCGTCGCGGGTCGGGTGGAGGGGATGGTCGTCGGTCACGTCAGGCTCCCATCCGGGTCAGGACCAGCAGGGGGATCGCCGCGACGGCCGCGACCGCGATGATCGCGAGGTAGACGAGCGCGAACGCGTTGAGCACGGGTCCGTTGACGTGCTCGCCGACGTACTGGGGGTCGTTGGCCACGACGAGGATCGGCAGATAGGTCAGGGGGAGGGCCACCGCGCTGAACACGACGGAGAACTCGGTCACCAGAACGGGGTCGACACCCGTCAGGAGCACCAGGACGGCGGCCAGGATGACGCCGGCCACCGTCAGGTGGAACTGCGGGGCGTGGACCGGCCGCAGACGCTTGCCCCACGGCCAGCCGGCGTACTGGGCGAGGGCGTAGCCGCACGACAGGCCCGTCTCGAGTGCCGCACCGGCCGTCGCCGCGACGATCCCGAGGGTCACGGCCACGAGTCCGGCTACCCCGAGCGCCGTCGCCACCGGCAGCACGACCTGGGAGAGGTTGGCGACCTCGATGCCGGCCGGCAGGAGCACGACGGCCGCGCACCCGGCGATCGCGAGGGACAGGAGGCCGCCCAGGGGGAAGCCGATCAACACGTTGAGACGCGACAGGCCCAGGTCGCGCTCGTCCCACCGCTCCTCGGTCGCGCCGGAGGAGAAGAAGAACACCTCGTACGGCGTCATCGCCGCACCGAACAGCGCCACGGCGTAGTACGCGTAGGTCAGCGAGGACTCACCCGTCGACGGCGCCGCTCCCACCGCCTGACGACCGAGCTCGGACCAGTCGGGTCCGAGCACCACGAGGGCCACGGCGAACGCCACGAGCAGCAGCCCGAGGAAGCCGGCGACGTTCTCCATCACGGTAAACCGCACGCGCCACACCACCAGCCACAGGGCCGCGCCGACCGGGATCACCAGGAGCCGTGGATCGATGCCGATGAGCAGCTGCAGGGCCAGGGCGACACCGCCGATCTCCGCCGCGAGCGTCAGGAAGGTCATCGCGAACGAGCCGATCAGGTTCGCGAGCGCGGCCCGTGGGCCGAGGCGCTCACGGATGATCTCGAACGTCGCCCGTCCGCCAAGTGCCGTGACCCGGCCCGCCATCGAAGCGAAGACGCAGATGCCGCCGACGCCGACCGCAACGACCCAGGCCAGGGACATCCCGAAGCGGGAGCCCACCACGGCGTTCGTGACGAGGTCGCCGATGTCGACGAATCCGCCGATGGCTGTCAGGATCCCGAGCGCGACGCCCCAGTACTTCTTCATGCGTCGGCCGCGCGTCGCTCGAGCTCCTCGAGGTCGTCGAGAAGCGTCTCCAGCTCGCGCACGGCGTCGCGGGTCGATCGCCCGTCGGCGAGCGCGGCGGTGAGGTCGTGCAGCACCAGCACGAGCGAGGCGCAGGTCGTGACCAGCTCGGCACGGACCGCATCTGCCTCGCCGTCCACGGACAGCTCGGCCAGCGTCTTCCCCGCGGCGGCGACCTGCCGGACGGCGTCGTCGAGGGCCGTCTCGGCCGTCGTCGTGGGCAGGTGTCCGGCCTCGCGCTCCTCGAGAACCAGGACGGCGGTGGCCGTGGACGATGTCAGGTCACCCGCCGACACCTCGAGCGGCTCGGCGGCCGCGGAGCACCCGGCGAGGAGGGTCAGGAGCGCTGCCACGACGGCGGCCCGGCGGGTCCTGACCCGCCGGTCGGCGTCGTCAAAGGTCTCGTGGTGAGCGTGCATCCGGTCTCCTCGCAGCGAAAGTACCCCGACGACTCGCGGTCAACCACGGTTCACGGCCCGTCGCCCGGGCGGCGGCCAGGAGCCGCACATGGATCGCCGTGACGTGGGTACCACCCGGCGGAGTGCAGAAGGTCGCTCGTCAGCTGCCGTTCCCCAGGATGTCGATGACCCACGACCTGAGGGAGACGACGATCCGCGTCGCCTCCGTTCCCTCCTCCCACGTCTACGTGCGCCACCTCACCGCGGACGGTGCCGCCGACGTCGCCCGGTTGCCCGACCCCGTTCCGAGCGGCGCCCGCTCGGCGGAGTCGACGTGGTGGCCGCCGCCGATGCTGGACCCGCACTGGGTCGAGCAGCACCACCGCGACTTCGACGTGCACCACGTCCACTTCGGCTTCGACGATCGCTCGCCGGCCCAGCTCTCCGAGCTGGTCGCCGCGCTCCGCTCGCACGGCCGGCCGCTCGTCGTCACGGTGCACGACCTCCGGAACCCGCACCACGCCGACCGCACCGACCACGACGCGCAGCTCGACGTCCTCGTCCCTGCGGCCGACGCCATCGTGACGCTTACCGCGGGCGCGGCACGGGAGATCCAGCAGCGGTGGGGCCGATCGGTCGAGGTCATCGCCCACCCCCACGTCGTCCCGCTCGACGAGATGCGCCGGCGGCAGGTGCGGCGAGAGCCTGCGTCGCCCGCGGAGTTCCGCGTCGGCGTGCACGCCAAGAGCCTGCGCGCCTGCATGGACCCCGCAACCGTGATCCCGGCCCTGGTGAAGGTCCTCCGTGAGGTGCCAGGAGGCGTCCTGCAGGTCGACGTCCACACCGACGTCGCCGAGGTCACGGGGGCGCGCCACTCCCGCGAGCTCATGGAGGTCGTGCGCCGGTTCGGCGACGAGATCGATCTCCGCGTCCACGACTACTTCACCGACGCCGAGCTGCACGAGTACCTGGCCAGCCTGGACGCCTCGGTCCTGCCGTACCGGTTCGGCACCCACTCGGGGTGGCTCGAGGCGTGCCGTGACCTGGGCACCACCGTCATCGCCCCCACGTGCGGCCACTACGCCGATCAAGGCCCCGTGAAGGCGTACGTCCTCGACGAGGACGAGTTCCAGCCTGACTCCCTCGTCCGAGCCGTCTGGGCGGCGTGGGCCGACCCCGTCCCGCCCATATCCGCGCACGCGCGCGCCGAGCAGCGACGTGAGGTCGCCCGCGCGCACTGTCGTCTCTATGAACGGGTGCTCGGACGATGAGGATCTGCCTGATCGCCTCGTCGCGCTTCCCGATCCGTGAGCCGTTCCACGGCGGTCTCGAGGCCCACACCGCGACGCTCGCGCGGCGGCTGCGCACGCGCGGCCACGACGTGAGCGTCTTCGCGGCCCCCGGCTCCGACCCGTCCTTCACGACCGCCTACCTCGACGTCGAGGAGTTCGTGCCGAGCGCCGTGGCCCGCCAGGACGTGGGCGCACAGCCCGAGCGTTGGATGAGCGAGCACCACGCGTACCTGCGCCTGATGCTCGACCTGGCTGAGAGTGGCCGGTCGCAGTTCGACGTGGTCCACAACAACTCCCTGCACCACCTGCCCGTCGCGATGGCCCGCGCTCTCGACGTCCCGGTCCTGACGAGCCTCCACACGCCCCCCACGCCCTGGCTGGAGTCCGCGATCGCGATCGACGGCGGAGCCTCGCGGTTCTCCGCCGTCAGCCGGGCGACTGCGGAGGCCTGGCGCCCCACGGTCGACGAGGTGGTCGTGCGCAACGGGATCGACACCGATCGCTGGCGTCCGGGGCCTGGAGGAGGACCGTTGGCCTGGTCGGGGCGGATCGTGCCCGAGAAGGCGCCGCACCTCGCGATCGACGCCGCACGCGAGCTCGGACGCGATCTCGTCCTTGCCGGCCCGGCGCCGGACCCGGCCTACTTCGCGGCGGAGGTCGCGCCGCGCCTGGGCGCGGACGCGGTCTGGGCCGGGCACCTGCGCGGTCGGGACCTCATCGCTCTGGTCGGGTCGGCCTCGGTCGCGGTCGTCTCCCCGGTCTGGGACGAGCCGTTCGGGCTCGTCGCCGCCGAGGCGATGGCGTGTGGGACCCCCGTGGCCGCGTTCGACAGAGGCGGCCTCCGGGAGATCGTGGTCGAGGGTGCCGGTGCCCTCGCGCGACCGGACGACGTCGGCTCCCTGGCCCAGGCCATTGACGCGGCCGCGCGACTCGACCGCCATGCGGTCCGCGCCCACGCCGAGGCCGAGCTCGGGATCGACGCGATGGTCGACGGGTACGAGCGGCTCTACGGTTCGTCAGCCCTGGCGATCGCGTCATGATCGGCTACTACGTCCACCACCACGGTCGCGGGCACCTCCACCGGGCCCTCTCCGTCGCGCGGGAGCTCGAGGACTGCGTGGTCGGGCTCAGCACGCTCGACCGCCCGCTCCCGTGGACGGGTGCGTGGATCGACCTCCCCCAGGACGCCGACGGTCCGGCCCCGGTCGACCCCACCGCCGGTGGGGCGCTGCACTGGGCACCGCGCCAGCACGTCGGCCTGCGGGAGCGCATGGCCGAGATCTCGCGCTGGATCGTCGACGTCGAGCCGGACCTGCTCGTCGTCGACGTCTCGGTCGAGGTCGCGCTGCTGGCGCGCCTTCACGGAGTGCCCGTCGTCGTGGTGGCGCAGCCTGGGGATCGTCGCGACGCGCCGCACAGCCTGGGGTACGTCATCGCCGACCACGTCGTGGCGCCCTGGCCGGCCGACGCCCGCGGGATGCTGACGGCCGACGTCCTCGACGGCGACCAGGTCACGGCCGTCGGCGCGTTCTCGCGCTTCGACGACCGCCCGGTCACGGCGTCGGGAAGCGGCGGAGGTCGCCACGTCGTCGTGCTCCACGGCGCGGGTGGCACGGAGCTCTCCGGGGACGCGCTCGAGGCGGCGCGCGCTCGGACCCCGGAGTGGACCTGGACGGTGCTCGGCGACGGGGGCGTGTGGGTCGACGACCCCTGGGACGACCTGTGCCGTGCCGACGTCGTCATCACGCACGCCGGTCAGAACGCGCTCGCCGAGGTGGCCGCGGCCCGGCGACCTGCTCTGGTCGTCCCCCAGACGCGACCGTTCGACGAGCAGCGCACCACGGCTGCCGTGCTGGACCAGCGGCATGGCTGTCCCGTGATGGTGCGGGAGCGGCTGCCGGAGGACGACCTCGAGTCGGTGCTCGACCAGGTCTCACACCTGGACGGTGAGGGGTGGTCGGCCTGGAACGACGGCCGCGGCGCCTCAAGGTTCGCGGCGCTCCTGGCCGACTTCGTCGCGGACCGAGATGGGTGACCGGACGGTCGTCGTGACCGTGGTGCACGGCAGGCACGACCACCTCGCTCGTCAGCGTGAGCTGCTCGCCGCAGGTCGAGCCAGGCCCGAGGCGCACGTCGTGGTCCGGATGGACGACGACGTCGAGAGCGCCCTGCCGGGCGGGGTCGAGACGACCTGGGTCGACGTTCCTGCGGACCCTGGGGGTCTGCCGTTGGCCGCGGCCCGCAACGCCGGAGCCCGGGAAGCCCTGCGCCTGCGCGCCGACCTCCTGCTGTTCCTGGACGTGGACTGCCTCCCGGGAACCGACCTCGTCGGGACCTACCAGGCGGCGGCCGAGGTCGCGCCGGACGCCGTGCTGTGTGGCCCCGTGACGTACCTGCCCCCACCTCCGCCAGGTGGCTACGACCTCGCCAGCCTGCACGCCGCCGTCGACCCCCACCCGGCACGCCCCGTACCGGTGCCGGGCGACGTGAGGCGCAGCGCCGACCACGAGCTGTTCTGGTCCTTGTCGTTCGCGACGACGCCCGCGACGTGGGAGCGCTGCGGAGGGTTCGACGAGGCCTACGTCGGCTACGGCGGCGAGGACACCGACTTCGGCCAGCGCGCCCGCGCCGCGGGTGTGGACTTGGCCTGGGTCGGCGGCGCCCACGCCTTCCACCAGCACCACCCCGTGAGCAGGCCTCCGATCGAGCACGTGGCTGACATCGTCCGCAACGGAGCCCTGTTCCACGCACGGTGGGGCTGGTGGCCCATGCAGGGGTGGCTCTCCGAGATGGAGGCGCTCGGGCTGGTCCGCCGCGATGCCGCTGGCTGGGTCCTGGCGGGCTGACTCCGTCTCGACGAGTCGGCCTGCCTCGGTGAGCCTTGTGTGCGTGTTTGGCCGGGAGTAGAAACGAGGCACGGAGGTGCCCGCCATGAAGCCTGTCGACCCGCTCACGGTGGCCCGACTTGCCACGGACATCGCCGAGGCCGGGTCCGAGGTGCAGACGCTGGAGCACGTCGTGGCCTCGGCGGTGCAGGTCCTCGGGGTCGACCACGGAGGGGTCACGCTCCTGGAGGACCGGGGGCGCAGCCTGCGCTCCCTCGGAGCGTCCGCCAGCGAGGTGGAGAAGGCCGACTCGCTCCAGCACGACCTGGGTGAGGGCCCGTGTGTCGACGCCGCCGTCGAGGGCCGTGTCGTGTGGTCGGCCGATCTCGCCGACGACGAGCGGTGGCCTCGATGGGGTCCTCAGGCCGTGGACCTCGGACTGCGGTCGATCCTCTCGGTCGAGATGCACTCGAGGAACCGACGCATCGGGGCCCTCAACCTGTACGGCACGGATCGCCGGCACTTCGGCCCGGACGACCGTGACCTGGCCCTGCTCCTCGGTCGGCAGGCCTCGGCAGCCCTGCTGCACCTGCGCAACGAGCGCGGTCTCCAGGAGGCGTTGAGCACGCGGACCCTGATCGGTCAGGCGGAGGGGATCCTGATGGAGAGGTTCGCCATCGACGCCGACCGCGCCTTCGAGGTCCTGCAGCGCTACTCGCAGGGATCCAACGTCAAGCTGCGGGACGTCGCCGCTCAGATCGTCGCCTCCCGCCGTCTGCCGGACCGGCACCGGACCTCCTGAGGCGGCGCGCGCGTGTGCGCTCCGCCGGACGGGGAACCAGTCGAGCATGACCACGACCCAGCGCGACCTTGCCCACAGGCTGCTGCAGCAGCACGGTCGGACCTTCGCCGAGGACGCTGGCATCACGCTGCGGGACAAGCCCTCACCGCTCTGGCGCCTCCTCGTCCTCTCCCTGCTGCTGTCCGCCCGTATCGACTCGAGGATCGCCATCGCCTCGGCGAAGGAGCTGTCGCGGGCCGGCTGGCGGACGCCTCGCCGGATGCGGGCGGCGACGTGGCAACAGCGCGTCGAGGCTCTCGGTCGCGGTGGCTACCGCCGCTACGACGAGCGGACGTCGACCCAGCTCGGGGAGGCGGCCGAGCTCGTCCTGGATCGTTGGGGCGGGGACCTGCGACGGCTTCACGCGGAGGGCGGGTCCGAACCCGCGCGACTCGCCGATCTGCTTCAGGAGGTCAAGGGCATCGGTCCGGCGGGTGCCTCGATCTTCTTGCGGGAGGTGCAGGCCGTGTGGCCCGACCTGCGGCCGTACGTCGACGACCTCGCCCTGCAGGGGGCACGGTCCGCTGGCCTGCCGGACGACTCGGGGCGGCTGGCCGACCTGGTCGGGCCAACGGACGTGCCGCGACTCGTCGCCGCGTGCGTCCGGGTCGCGCGGGACCCCAAGCTGCTGGAGACCTGACCGCGAGGGAGGTGGCGGGGTCCGCTTTCAGGCCGTGGCCGACTCCGGCTCGCGGTCGGGGGTCCGTGCGACGAGGGCGATCCAGCCCCAGCCGGCGGCGAGCAGCGCCATCGCGAGGACTCCCCACGGCCGGTAGACGTGCTCCTGCCAGAACATGATCGCGCCGACCGCGACCAGGACGGCACCGGGCGCGACGCGCTGGAGTCCGAGGTCGCGCGCCGCGACCGCGAGCGCGACCGCCGAGGCGGCGAAGTAGGCGTAGCTGCCCACGTCGCCGAGGTCGCCCGCGACGCGGAACAGGGTGCCGAGCCCGACGCCCCCGTCGTGCTTGACGGCTCCGGCCGCGATGCCCGCGATGACGTCGAGGCTCGTGTAGAAGCACGCGTAGACGAACGCCAGCACACCCACGACGACGCCTGCCGCGTGGCTCGAGCGGCGCGCCACGAGCCACGGACCCAGGGCCAGCAGCGGGAACACGGGAAGCAGGATCGTGTGCATCATCTGCCAGTGGTGCGCAGCCTCGACCGTCAGCGTCGGCGGATGCATGAGCCCGACGGCCGCGGTGACGAGGGGCGGCACCGTCACGGCGGCGAGCAGACGAGCCCGGTGGTCCATCCCCTCACGGTAGGTCCGCGCCGCCGTTCGCGCCGGTGGCCTCGACTCCGTGACTCACCGTCCGGGTTGGCCTACCGTCGGGACATGTGCCGGAACATCCGGGTCCTTCACAACTTCGACCCGCCCACGACCGATGACGAGGTCCGCGAGGCCGCCCTGCAGTTCGTCCGGAAGGTCAGCGGCTCGACTCGTCCGTCCCAGGCGAACGCCGAGGCGTTCGAGCGGGCCATTGACGAGATCGCGCTCGCGACGCGTCGCCTGCTCGACGACCTCGTGACGAAGGCGCCACCGAGGAGCCGCGAGCGCGAGGCGGTCAAGGGGCGCGAGCGGCACGAGAAGCGGATGGAGCGCGAGGTCCGCATCCGCACCGCCCAGACCGCGCCCTGAGACGTCCTGCCTCAAGGCGCCGGGACGAATCCTTGCGACCCCAGCAGCGGCACGGTGCGGGACCCGTCGATGTCGGCCGCGCGGTGCACCTCGTCGTGCTGCCCGGCGGCGATGCAGAGCTGACCACCCGCGCAGGCCACGAGGTGTGACTCCTCCCGACCGAGGATGAGTCGGTAGGAGTCGGCTGCCCAGGCGGCCTCGGGGGAGAGGCCGCGCCAGTCGTGGTCCTCCAGCGCGGCGAGGATCGCGCCCGCCCCCCAGAGGTCCTCGACCGCGGGCCGCAGCGAGCCGTCGGGCCACGCGGCCCCGGCCGCGATGACCGCGATCGTCTGCTCGTCCTCGTCGTGCTCGCGCGCGAGCCAGTCGGCGACCGCCCGCGCGTTGTGGAGCGACCCGGCGACGACCGTCGTGACCCGGGTGGCCAGGTCGAGCGCGAGGCGGCCCGTGGGGTCCGAGGGATCAAGGGGCCAGACGGCGGCGCCGGTGTCCAGGCCGTGGGTCACGTCGGTCGACGCGTGCAGCACGTCGACGACCACGGCGACGTCGACCCCGTCGGCCACGGCGGCGGCACCCGCCGCGCCCCACTCGAAGCGCACGGTGTGCGCGAGCTGCGCCAGGGCCGGATCCATGCTCACCAGTCTGCCCGGCCCCAGGTCAGATACATTTCTGTACTGAAGTGCGTGACCGGCGCCACGTCGGCGGCTAGGCTCGCGCTCGAACCGGAGGTCGCCCATGCGCGCTGTCGTGTGTCACCAGGAAGAGCTCACCGTCGAGGACGTGCCGGACCTCGAACCGGGTCGCGGCCAGGTGCTGGTCAAGGTCCTGCGCGCGGGCATCTGCGGGTCCGACCTGCACGCCCGACACCACTCGCAGCTGACCCACGACACGGTCAAGGAGGTCGGCTACGACGACTTCATGACCCCCGAGGACCGGGTCGTCATGGGGCACGAGTTCGTGGGGGAGGTCGTCGCCTACGGTCCCCAGACGCACCGACGCTGGCCGGTCGGCACCCGGGTCGTCTCGCTGCCGCTGGTGCGCACCGAGCAGGGCCTGCAGATGACGGGCCTGACCCCGAAGGCCGGCGGCGGCTACGCCGAGCACGTGCTCGTCTCGGAGGCCGTGACGATGGAGGTGCCCGCCGACGTCCCGTCGACCACGCCGCGATGACCGAGCCCTTGGCAGTCGCGTGGCACGCCGTCCGCAAGGGTCGCGTGGGACGCAAGGACACGGCCGTCGTGATCGGCTGCGGCCCGATCGGTCTCGCCGTGATCCTGATGCTGAAGGCCTCGGGGGTCAGGAACGTCGTGGCCAGCGACTTCTCGGCCGGTCGCCGTGAGCTGGCGCGGCAGTGCGGGGCCGACGTCGTGGTCGACCCTGCGGTCGAGTCGCCGTGGGACCGGTTCACCGACGACAAGCGCTACATCACGGACGCCCCGAGCTTCATGGAGCTCGGGATGTCGACGATGGAGAAGCTGCGCCGGCTGCCCAAGGTGCCGTGGTGGCGCGCGTTCCAGGTCGCTTCGATGCTCGGGGCCCTGCCGACCGGGCCGGTCGTGTTCGAGTGCGTCGGCGTCCCGGGCATCATCGAGCAGATCAGCACCGCCGCCCCGCTGCAGAGCCGGATCGTCGTGGTCGGCGTCTGCATGGAGCCCGACACGTTCCGTCCCGTCATGGCGATCAACAAGGAGCACGAGCTGCGGTTCGCGTTCTGCTACGACCCGGCGGAGTTCCGTCAGGTGCTGGTCTGGCTCGCCGACGGCACGGTCGACCCCTCCCCGCTGCACACCGGCACGGTCGGGCTCGACGGCGTCGCCACCGCGTTCGACCAGCTGGGCGATCCCGAGCTGCACGCCAAGATCCTGGTCGACCCCTCGAGCTCGGCCACGAGCGCCTGAGCAGCAGGCCGATCAGGCGCGGTGCTGGTCGGTCAGGACTGCTCGGGCTCGTCGGCGGCGGGCTCGTCGCGCGGCGGGGCGGGTGTCGTCGACGACGAGCTGCCGGCACGGAGGGCGGGCGGACCGATCACGGCCTGCTTGACGAGGTCGTACGCGTGCGCCACGCCGGACAGCGCGCGATCGGACGCCTCGACCCAGGACAGACCCTCGCCGAGGTTGCGGTGGAGGAGTGTCAGGTAGAGCGACGGCCGGGGCATGGGGTCAACCTTACGTTCCAGGCCCGGACATCAGGTGCACCCCGCCTCCGCGTCGGCCCCCGCTCTTTGTCGACAAAGTGACTTCGGCGATGAGTCGCGGTGGGTCGAGGTCGCTCCGGCGCTGCCGGTCGGGTTCGGGCGACGTGGTCTCCTAGACTGTCGCCGTGATCTTCCGGGAGGTGGCTGAGGGGCGTCCGTACCCCGAGCACGATCTGAACGCCTCGGGCTGGGCCGAGATCTCACCCAGCCAGGTGCGGCTCGACGACCTCACGACCACGAAGAGCAAGCTGGACCTGGCCCACCTGCTCGACGACGACTCGACCTACTTCGGCGACCTGTTCGCGCACGTCGTGAGCTGGCAGGGCCGCCTCTACCTCGAGGACGGGCTGCACCGCGCGGTCCGCGCCGCGCTGCAGCAGCGGCACATGCTGCACGCCCGGGTCTACACGATGGGAGCGCGTCGATGAATCGCACGACGAACCTGCTGGCCACGCTCGTGGCCGTGGGAA
>JAHEXN010000009.1:21784-24275 GCA_023252095.1 Actinomycetes bacterium
GGGGAATGTTCCTCGGCGGCGGCATCGTGGGCTGGAACCTGCTGACGGCCAAGGCCGATCCGGTCGCCGAGCCCGCCTGCACCGAGCGACGTGTCGAGACGGGGGAGGCGCTCACGCCCAACCTCGTCCAGGTCAACGTCCTCAACGCCTCGGGCCGGGCCGGTCTGGCGAACCGGGTCAGCATCAACCTGCAGAGGTACGGGTTCCTCGAGGGCGGCATCGAGAACAGCGAGAGCAAGATCCCGGTCGACCACGTCGCGATCTTCACCGACGATCCCGAGGACCCCATGGTCCAGCTCGTGGCGCAGCAGTTCCAGGTCGCTCCGCAGATCGTGGCGCCGGACGTCGCGATCGACTCCAAGGGCGTCACGGTCGTGGTGGGCCCGAGCTACACCGATCTCAACCCCACGCCCCCGACCGAGATCGCGGCGACGCGCCCGGTCGACGTCTGCGTGCCGCTGGCCGAGCTGTAGTCCGTCAACCGTTCGTCGCGGTCGGTCACTCGCCCCATCCGGCGAGGCGACCGTGGCGCGCGACCTGGCTGAGTCGGCGGTCGACCTGCTCACGCACCTGGCGTGAGCTGACGATCAGCATCTCGTCGCCGGCCATGATGCGGGTCGTCGTGATCGGCACGATCGTGCGCTCGCCGCGGACGATCAGCGAGACCATGGCGCCCGACGGCAGCCGGAGCTCGCCGACCTCGATGCCCGAGAGCCGCGATGTCGTGGCCACGCGCACCTGGAGCAGGTCGGCCGAGACGCGCTCGAGCGGAGCCGACTCGATCTCGAGCTCCCGCACCTCGCCGAGCACGCCGCACCAGCGGGCGAGCGCCCCGAGCGGGGCGGCCTGGGCCAGCGTGTAGACCACGACGGCCACGAAGACGATGTTGAACAGGTCGCGGGACCCTGGCACGTCGTTCGCGAGCGGGATCGTGGCCAGGATGATCGGCACCGCACCCCGCAGGCCGGCCCACCCGATGAACGCCTGTTCGCGCCAGTCGATGCCGAACCACACGGCGCACGCCGCGATCGACAGCGGGCGGGCCACGAACGTGAGGATCGCGCCGGCGGCCAGACCCATCCCGACGTGCCACCACGAGAACTCGTCGGGGTTCGCGAGCAGCCCGAGCATGACGAACAGGGCGATCTGCGCCAGCCAGCCCACGCCCTCGACGAACGAACGGGTCGCGGTGCGGTGCGGCAGCTCGGTGTTCCCGAGCACGAGCGCGGCGACGTAGATCGCCGCGAACCCCGACGCGTGGATGCCGGCGGCGGACGCGTAGGCGAGGATCGCGAACGCCAGCACCACGAGCGGGTAGAGGCCCGAGGCCGGCAGAGCCACGCGGCGCAGGAGCCATCCGCCGAGGGCGCCGATCGCGACGCCGATCCCGACGCCCACGACGACCTCGTACACGATGAGCGCGACGAACGCGGCGATCCCGCTCTCGGCCAGCTCGCCCGTGCTGATCGCGACGACGAGCACCACGATGGGGGCGTCGTTGAGCCCGGACTCGGCCTCGAGCGTGCCGCTGACGCGGTGCTTGAGCGGCACGGCCCGCAGCACGGAGAAGACGGCGGCAGCGTCGGTGGGGGTGAGCACCGCGGCGAGCAGGACCGCGAGGGTCCAGTCGAGTCCCAGGAACGCGTGGGCGCTGAGGGCCACGACGAGCACGCTGACGACGGATCCGAGCGTCGCGAGCAGAAGTCCGAAGCCGATCGACGGCCGCACGTGCGCCCAGTTCGTGGTGATGCCGCCCTCAGCCAGGATCAGCATCAGCGCCGCGAATCCGAGCGACAGGGCGAGATCGGCGTCGTCGAACTCGATGCCGAGACCGTTCGTGCCGAGCAGGAGCCCCAGCCCGAGGTACATCAGCAGCGATGGCAGGCCGGCGGTGACCGAGAGGCGCACCGCGAGCACCGCGACGATCAGGACGGCGGACCCGACGAGGAGGAACCGGTCGAGGTCGTGGACGTCCACCCGCGGCCTCCCCGGTTCAGTGTCGTGTGGGCGTGAGTCTATCGGCCCGCCGCGCGTCACCTCGCGGGTCCGGGTGTTCCGCGCCGGGCGTCGTCGTCGCTCGCCTAGACTCGCGTCGGGCCGCGGGGCCCTTCGACCCCACCGAGCGCGAGGTGCGATGAGCAAGACGGCGTTGATCACCGGAATCACCGGCCAGGACGGCTCGTACCTGGCGGAGCTGCTGTTGTCGAAGGGGTACGAGGTGCACGGCCTGATCCGGCGTGCCTCGACGTTCAACACCTCGCGGATCGACCATCTCTACGAGGACCCGCACGAGTCGGGCGTCAAGCTCACGCTGCACTACGGCGACCTGAGCGACGGCGTGCGCCTCGTGACGTTGCTCAACGAGATCAAGCCCGACGAGGTCTACAACCTCGCGGCGCAGTCGCACGTGCGGGTCTCGTTCGACGAGCCCGAGCACACCGCTGACACGACGGGCACGGGCACGGTGCGGCTGCTCGAGGCGATCCGTGCC
>JAHEXN010000233.1 GCA_023252095.1 Actinomycetes bacterium
CCGTCGTCGTTCATGACCTCGCCGATCACACCTGCGGGCGTGAGGCCCGCGAGCCGGGAGAGGTCGACCGCGGCCTCGGTGTGACCCGGGCGCTCGAGCACGCCGCCCGGCTTGGCCCGCAGCGGCACGATGTGGCCCGGCTGCGTGATCTCGAACGGCTCGGTCGCCGAGTCGGCGAGGACCCGGCACGTGCGCGCGCGGTCGGAGGCCGAGATGCCCGTCGTGACTCCGTCGCGGGCGTCGATCGAGACCGTGTAGGCGGTGCGCAGGCGGTCGCGGTTGTGGGGCGTCATGAGCGGGATCGCGAGCCGGTCGAGGATCTCGCCGGTGATCGGCGCGCACACCAGCCCGCTCGAGTAGCGCACCAGGAACGCCATGAGCTCCGGCGTGGCCTTGCTCGCGGCGAAGATGATGTCGCCCTCGTTCTCGCGGTTCTCGTCGTCGACGACCACGACCGCGCGGCCCGCGCGGATGTCATCGATCGCGCGCTCGATCGGGTCGAGCACGACGCGCTCCGTCTCGGTCTGACTCATGACTGCGGTCCTTCACTTCTGTGGTCGAGCATGCGCTCGACGTACTTGGCCAGCACGTCGACCTCGAGGTTGACGAGGTCACCGGGCTGGAGGGCGCCGAGCGTGGTGTCGGCGAGCGTCGTGGGAATCAGCGAGACCGAGAACCAGGTCGCCCCGGGCCCGTCGTCGGACCCGTCTCCGTCGACGACCTCGACGACGGTCAGGGAGACGCCCTGGACCGTGATCGAGCCCTTCTCGACGAGGTACCGGGCAAGACCGTGGGGCACCGAGAAGCGCAGGACCTCCCAGTGCTCGCTCGGCGTGCGGTCCAGGAGCCGGCCCGTGCCGTCGACGTGGCCCTGCACGAGGTGCCCGCCGAGGCGGTCGCCCGCGGCGAGCGCCCGCTCCAGGTTCACGGGCGAACCGATGGCGAGGGCCCCGAGCGACGTGCGGGCGAGCGACTCCGCCATGACGTCGGCGGTGAAGGTGTCGGGCGTGGGGTCGACGACCGTGAGGCAGCAGCCGTTGACGGCGATCGAGTCGCCGTGCCCGGCGTCGCTCGTGACGACCGCGTCGCGCACCGTGAGGCGCACGGCGTCACCCTGTTGCTCGATCGCGGTGATGGTGCCGATCGACTCGACAAGTCCGGTGAACATCAGACGTAGGTCTCCCTCGGTGCCTGGCCCGGGGTCCCCACGATGCGGATGTCCGGGCCGATCATCCGCAGGTCGTCGATCTGGATGGGGCGCAGGTCGGCCAGCGTCGCCGCCTCGCCCTCGAGCGCCGCGCGGCCGGAGCCGAGCATCGAGGGCGCGATGTAGCCGATCACGCGATCGATCAGCCCGGCCTTCCAGAATCCCCCGGCGAGCCGAGGACCGCCCTCGAGCCACACGTGCTTGACGTGGTTCTCGGTGAGCTTCGCCAGCACTTCCTCGGGCTCGCGCGACTGGATCATGAGCGTCGGCGCGACGCGGTCGAAGACCCGGTAGTAGTTCGGGATCGTGGACTCCCCCACGACGACGCGCAGCGGCTGCAGCTCGTACGGCAGGGGCAGGTCGTCGACGTCGCGCACCGTGAGGCGCGGGTCGTCGGCCAGCACGGCACCGGTTCCGGCGACGATGGCGTCGCACTGGGACCGGTACTGCTGGACGTCGCGCCGGGCGTCGGGCCCCGTGATCCACTTGCTCGAGCCGTCCGGGGCCGCGCTCAGGCCGTCGAGGGTCGCGGCGTACTTCCACGTGACGAACGGTCGCCCGTGGGTCACCGCGAAACGCCATGCGCGGTTCTGGGGCTCGGCCTCGTCGGCCAGCACGCCGGTCTCGACCTCGATGCCGGCGGCACGCAGCACGTCGGCTCCGCCACCCGCCTCGGGGTGCGGATCGGTCTGGGCGATGACGACCCGCGCGACGCCCGCCTGGATCAACGCCTCGGTGCACGGGCCGGTGTTGCCGACGTGCCGGCACGGCTCCAGCGTGACGACAGCCGTGCCGCCGCGCGCGCGGTCGCCCGCGGCGGCCAGTGCCTCGATCTCCGCGTGGGCGCCCTTGCGCACCGTCGCGCCGACGCCGACCTCGGCGCCGTCCGCGTCGAGCACGACGCAGCCGACGGTGGGATTGGGCAGGCAGTTGCCGCGCTCGCGCGCCGCGTCGATCGCGCGGCGCATGGCAGCCTCGATCTGGGCCTGAAGCTCGATCTCGCTCGCCATGGGCACCTCCGGTCGGGCTCACGACCGCGAGGCGACGGGACGGGTGTGGGGCGGACCTGTCCCGTGCGGGACCGTCCGTCGCCATCCCTCCGCGAGGAGGGGCGACGACCCACGACTCTTCCCTTCCGGACTTTCACCGTCGGTCCCGGAGTTCCACCAGGTCAACCGGGTCCAGGTGGACACGGGTCGCGGACTGTCACCGCCGGCTCGGAATTGCACCGACCCCAGAGTCTGTGAGCGATTGCTCGTTCGTGACCGATTCTACTCAGGCGGGAAACGGCGTCGCGCAGTGCCCACATTCCGACACGGGCATGCTCAGTGGGCGCAGGCCGCGACCGCGGAGGCGCGAAGGGCCTCGACCATCTGCTCGGGGTCGTCGGCCCCGAACACGGCGGAGCCGGCCACGAAGACGTCGGCCCCGGCGTCGGCGCACCGCTCGATCGTGTCGAGCGAGACGCCGCCGTCGACCTGGAGCCAGACGTCGCCGCCGCTGGCCGCGATGAGCTCGCGCGCACGCCGGATCTTGGGCAGGCACAGGTCGAGGAACTTCTGCCCACCGAATCCAGGCTCGACCGTCATGACCAGGACCATGTCGAGCTCGGGCAGAAGGTCGGCGTACGGCTCGATCGGCGTGGCGGGCTTGAGCGCCATCGAGGCGCGGGCGCCCTGAGACCGGATCTCCCGCGCCAGGCGCACGGGCGCCGCGGCCGCCTCGACGTGGAACGTGATGCTGCCGGCGCCCGCCTCGGCGTAGGCGGGGGCCCAGCGGTCCGGGTCGGCGATCATGAGGTGCGCGTCGATGGGCTGCGCGGCGGCCTTGCCGAGCGCCTCGATGACCGGCAGCCCGAGCGTGAGGTTCGGGACGAAGTGGTTGTCCATGACGTCCATGTGCAGCCAGTCCGCGTTCGGGATGCGCGCGGCCTCGTCGGCGAGGTGCGCGAAGTCGGCGTTGAGCAGGCTCGGCGTGATCTGGATGCCCATGGCGGGCAGCCTAGCGACGGCGCAGGAGGGCCACGAACATCGCATCGGTGCCGTCGCGGTGCGGCCACCAGCGCTGCACCTTCTCCAGGGTCGCGACACCCGGACCGACCGACTCGATGACGTCGAGCGTCTCCGACGGCGACGGGGAGCACGTGGCGTACGCCATGACGCCACCGGGACGCAGCAGCTCCATGCCGCGACGCAGCAGTGCGCGCTGCAGGGGCACGAGCGACTCGAGGTCCTCGGGCCGGCGGCGCCAGCGTGCCTCGGGGCGTCGGCGCAGCGCACCCAGCCCCGTGCACGGCGCGTCGATCAGGATGCGGTCGAACGAGCCGGGCTCCCACGGCCCCTCGCGCCCGTCGTGCACCGTGACCTCGACGTCCGGGAGCGCGCGCAGCGACTGTCGGACGAGCTCCGCACGGTGCGGCTGCATCTCGTTCGCGACGAGGTGGGCACCGCGCTCGACCGCGAGGGCTCCGAGCAGCGCGGCCTTGCCACCCGGCCCCGCGCACAGGTCGAGCCACCGGTCGCGAGGCGGCTCGAGCGGCAGGTCGACCAGCGCCTTCGCGACGAGCTGCGATCCCTCGTCCTGGACCGCGGCGCGCCCTTCGCGCACTGCCGCGATCGATCCGGGGTCGCCGCCGTCGAGGACCACGGCCCACGGCGACAGCAGGCCTGGCGTGCCGGGCAGCTCCGCGACCGTGGCGAGCCGGGGTCGCGCCACCAGCGTGACCTTGGGCGGGACGTTGTCGGCTGCCAGGAGCTCCTCGAGCTCGTGCGACGCGTCGACGGCGAGGAGGGAGCGACGCAGCTCGGCCACGACCCACGCGGGGTGCGAGTAGCGGACCGCCAGGGCGTCGTCGCCAGTCAGACCTTCGGTCACGAGCTCGATCCAGCTCGCGAGGTCGCGCTCGGAGACACGCCGCAGGATCGCGTTGACGAAGCCTGCCGGCTTGTGACCGACGACGCGCTTGACCAGCGCGACCGACGTCGAGACGGCGGCGTGGTCCGGCACCCGCATCGCGAGCAGCTGGTGCGCGCCGAGACGCAGCACGTCGCGGACGGCCGGGTCCAGGTCTCGCTTCGCGAGCTGGTCGATCACGGCGTCGTAGGTGCCCTGCCAGCGGATCGTGCCGTGCGTCAGCTCGGTCGCGAACGCGGCGTCCCGGGTGTCGAGGTTCTGCTCGGTCATCAGGCGCGGCAGGAGCAGGTTGACGTAGGCGTCGTCCTCGCGGACCGCTGCCAGCACGGTGTACGCGACCCCGCGCGCGACGTCGCTCATGCCTGCGCCGCCTCGGTGAAGGACGCGGGCACGTCGGTGAGGCCACGGCCCCAGTCGGCGGCCGCCATGGGCTTCTTGCCGTGCGGGACGACCGTGCCCAGGACGACGTCGGTCGTGGCGGTGCCCACCCGGACCTCCCGCTTGCCGAACTGGACCTGCCCGGGCGCCAGGGTCGACTCCTCGGCGATCGTGAGCGGCTCGATCTTGACCCGGAGGCCGCCGAGCTGGGTCCAGGCCCCCGGGGCCGGGGTGCAGCCCCGCACGTGGCGATCGATCGCGAATGCCGGGCGGTTCCACACGATCCGCGCGTCCTCGGTCGTGAGCTTCGGTGCAAGGCTCACGAGCTCCTCGTCCTGGCGCTGCACGCCGATGTCGCCGTCCTCGATGTGGTCGAGGGCGTCGACGAGCAGTCGCGCTCCCTCGTCGGCGAGGCGGGCCAGCAGCGTTCCTGCGGTGTCGTCGGGCCGGATGCGCTCGGTGATGACCCCGAGCACGGGCCCCTCGTCGAGGCCCTCGGTGAGGCTGAAGACGCCGGCGCCCGTGACCTCGTCGCCGGCCATGATCGAGCGCTGCACGGGTGCGGCGCCCCGCCAGGACGGCAGCACGGAGAAGTGCAGGTTGACCCACCCGAGCGGCGGGACGTCGAGCGCCTCGCGGCGGATCAGCGCCCCGTAGGCGACGATCGGGCAGCAGTCGGGGGCGATCTCGCGCAACCGCGCCAGAAACTCCGGCTCGGAGGGCTTCGCCGGCTTGAGGACCTCGATGCCGTGCTCCGCGGCGAGCTGCGCCACGGGCGACTCCACCATCGTGCGACCGCGTCCGGCGCGGGCGTCAGGACGGGTCACGACGGCGGCGACCTCGTGTCGGCTCGCGATCAGCGCGCGCAACGAGGGCAGGGCGGTCTCAGGGGTTCCGGCGAAGACGATTCTCATCGCGGCCGAGTCTAGGGACTCCCCCACCCGGTCCCCACGTCGCTAGGCTGGCGGGCGCCCGACGAAGGAGAGTCATGAGCTTCCAGGCGTACATCGACGCGATCGAGA
>JAHEXN010000234.1 GCA_023252095.1 Actinomycetes bacterium
TGATCGGTCCGGCCGAGCCGGGTCCCACGGGTCCGCGCGAGGTCTCGCTGGTGTCGGCGGTCGCGGCCTGCCCGTTGCAGAACGGCCTGACGGCGTCGGTCGGCCAGCCCGAGGCGGGCGACGCGAGCGAGATCACGACGCTCGTGGGCCAGGAGTCCACGACCACCGAGCTCGATCCGTCCGTCTGGACCGCGGCGGCCGGCACGGGTGACGCTGCGATCGTGCGGCAGCAGGGTGCGGGCGGTGGTGTCGCGTACGCCGCCGGGCAGCTCCCGCCCGGGAACGGCCTGGTCGTCACGGAGTGTCCGGACGTCGCCGACGAGTCCTGGTACCTCGGCGCCGGCACCACCGAGCGGCACGCGTCGTCCCTCGTGCTGACGAACGTCGCCGACGTGGTCGGCAGTGTCGACGTCGAGCTGTGGGGCCCGGCGGGCCCGATCGACGCCGTCGACGAGACCGGCATCGTGGTCGAGCCGGGTCAGACCCGCACCATCCCGATCAGCGACCTCGCAGTGGGGGCCGACGACGTCGCGGTCCACGTGACACGGACCCGGGGGGCCGTCACGAGCTCGCTCGTCGACACCTCGACGTCGGTGCTCGCGGGGTCCGAGGTGCTGCCGTCGTCCGGCGAACCCTCGACCGAGACCGTGCTTCCAGGCGTAGCGGCAGCGGCCACCCGCTCGCTCCTGCTCGCCAACCCGGGCACGACCGCGGCGACCGTCACAGTCCACCAGACGGGCGCTGATGCCGACTTCGTCCCTGAGGGGCTGGACGCCGTGCAGGTCCCGGCGGGAACCGTGCTGTCCGTGCCCCTGCCGCAGGCCTCGGGCACGGACGCGACTGCCTTCAGGATCACGTCGGACGAGCCGGTGCTGTCGGTCGTGCGGGTCACCCCGTCGGACCGCGACTTCGCCTACGCGACGGGGGTCGCGGCGTTCACCGGCCCAGTCGTCGTGCCGGTAGCCACCGGCCTCGGCCCCGTGCGTCCCGTGCTGCAGCTGCTGGCCGACGACGCCAAGGCGGAGGTCACGGTCGAGGCGTTCGACGCGTCGATGACCTCGGTCGGGTCGACGACGGTCTCGGTCGGACCCGAGGTCCTCGGGTCGGTCGACCTCGCCGACCCGGAGGCGTTCGCCTCGCCCGACATCGCGTACGTCGTGGTGCGCGCCGATGCTCCCGTGCACGGCACGGCGGTCTATCGCGTCGACAACCTGCTGTCGCTCCTCGGCCTCGTCGAGGCTCCCCTCACCGCCCTCGGCCCGAACGTCCAGCCGGGGTTCTGACGCCGCAGACGCAGTCTGCGCGTCAGGGTCTCCACCGGCGAAGCCGGTCAGCCCGGTCGTCGAGTGGCGTCCGAGGAACGAGGACGGCGTATCGAGACGCTGCCCGCGTGACGATGAGCGGTCGGACCGGGCAGTGGTGACGGCTGCCTGCACCTGACCGGGTCTCGATACACCGGCTCGCTAGAGCTCGCCGAGCACGCGACCAGCAAGAACGTCAGCGCGGATCCAACGACTCCGGGGGGACGTGCCAGACCTGGGCGAGGCCGTCGAGCATGGCCTCCCAGACCGCGTCCTCGAGATCAGCGCGGGACGTGCACCCGCGGCTCAGGGGCAGGCGGTACAGGACGAGACGGGCGGGGGAGAGGTGCTGCGCGACGACGCTGCTCGGCACCCGCTCGTCCCACTCAGGAGGGAGCAGTGGCGCCTCCTCGACGACGACGTCGACGTCGTCGGTCTCGCGCACGAAGTGCGGCTCGAGGGCTTCGAGGACCTCCGCGACGAGCCGGTCGAAGGCGTCGCGGGGTGAGCGGTGCAGCGGGACGCTTGCGGGCGACAGGGGCCCGGGGAGCGCGAGCGGCCCACGGGCGCCGCGTCCGCGACGGTCGCGCAGGCGCCCGGGCCGGGGACCGAGGACGACCGGATCCAGCCCGGGGCCGACGAAGCGGCGCGTGCCGCGCGGAGGGTGACCCACGGTGCGAGCCTAGCCAGACGCGACCGCATCGCGAGGTAGTCTCGCCGCGTGAGTGTCCGACGCTGTACCCGAGCCGCCTGCCCGAACGCGGCTGTCGCCACCCTCACCTACGTCTACGCCGACCAGACCGCCGTGATCGGGCCACTCGCCACGGCCGCAGAACCGCACACGTACGACCTGTGCGTCGAGCACGCGCAGCGACTCTCGGTGCCGCAGGGCTGGAACGTCATCCGGCTCGCGATCGACGCCGCCATGAGCGAGCCGTCGCGCGACGACCTGCTGGCGCTCGCCGATGCGGTGCGCGAGGCGGGGCGCCCGCCCCGGCGCGACCCCGAGCCGCCTGGACCTCCCGGCCTCCGGTCGGTCCCCCCTCGCGACTGACCCAGCCCAACTGAGGAGGGCGACTGAGGCGGTGCGCCCGCCGGGGCACCACTAGGCTCGGGGCACCCCGTCGGCCGACCGCAGGAGATTTCCGTCCCATGCACCCCCGTTTCGCTGCCGTGACCAAGGCGTACGACGTCCGCGGCACGACCCCGGACCAGCTCGACGCCGAGCTCGCACTGGCCTTCGGCCGCGCCTATGCCGACGAGGTCGGCGTGAGCGAGGGTGGGGGAACCGTCGTCGTGGGTCACGACATGCGCGACTCGTCGCCGGAGCTCGCCCAGGCCATCGCCGACGGCATCCGCTCGCAGGGCGGCGACGTCCTGCTCGTGGGCCTGGCCTCGACCGACCTGCTCTACGCGGCCTCCGGCCAGCTCGACCTGCCCGGTGTCATGATCACGGCGAGCCACAACCCCGCCGGCTACAACGGCTTCAAGGTGTGCCGGGCCGGCGCCCGCCCGATCGGTCTCGAGACCGGCCTGCGGACGATCGCCGAGGCGGCCGGCGACCTGCTCGACCAGCCGGTCGGCGCCCTGCGCGGCACGCTCACCGAGCGCGACTTCCTCGAGGACTACGCCGAGCTCGTCGTGTCCCTGGCTCCGGTGTCAGGGCGACGCCTCAAGGTCGTCGTCGACGCGGGCAACGGCATGGCCGGCCACACCGCCAGCGCCGTGCTCAGCAAGATCGACGTCGAGGTCGTGCCGCTCTACTTCGAGCTCGACGGCACGTTCCCCAACCACGAGGCCAATCCGCTCGACGCCTCGACCCTCGTCGACCTGCAGGCGGCGGTCACCGAGCACGGCGCCGACCTCGGCCTGGCGTTCGACGGCGACGCCGACCGCTGCTTCGTGGTCGACGAGCGCGCCGAGCTCGTGGCCCCGTCGGCCATCACCGCGCTGATCGGGACCCGCTATCTCGCGCTGCAGCCCGGCGCCACGATCCTGCACAACGTGATCTGCTCGCGCGCGGTCCCCGAGATCATCACCGAGAACGGCGGCACCGCGGTCCGCACGCCCGTCGGGCACTCGCTGATCAAGGCGGAGATGGCGCGCACCGACGCCGTGTTCGGCGGCGAGCACTCAGGCCACTTCTACTTCCGCGACTTCTACCTCGCCGACTCGGGCATGCTCGCCGCGCTGCACGTCATGGGGGCTCTCGCGGAGTCGGACGGCACGGTGTCGGAGCTCATGGAGCAGTTCTCGCGTTACGCGGCGTCGGGGGAGATCAACAGCACCGTCACCGACGCCGACGAGGTCATCGCCCGCATCGTCGACACCTACGCCGACCAGGAGCAGGACCGGCTCGACGGCCTCACGGTCACGGCCGACACCTGGTGGTTCAATGTCCGCGCCTCGAACACCGAGCCGCTGCTGCGCCTCAACGTCGAGGGTGACGATGAGGCCACCATGGCGCGCGTGCGTGACGAGGTGCTCGAGCTCATCCGGAGGTAGGACCGTGACCGAGATCTTCTTCGACGAGGCGGACGACGCGACCGAGCTCGTCAAGGCCCTGCAGTCCGAGGGGTACGCCACCGACCTCCGCCGTGAGGCGTTCGCGGGTGACGACGACGCCGAGGACCACGCCTGGTTGCTGACCGTGACCCCGTTCGACGAGCGGGTCGTGGAGATGGTCGACGTCTACGGCGGCTGGATGCCCGGCGACGAGCGGCTCCCGGCCGAGCGCAGCGGCGGCGACGGTGGCGCACCGGAGCTCCCGGCCGGCCCGAAGCGGCTCAAGCGGGAGTGAGACGGGGGACTGGTCCCCATGCCGTGACGTGGACGCGGCACTGCTTCCATGGCCCGATCGGGCTAGGGTGCTGATCATGACTTCGCAGCCCTATCCACCGCAGCAGCCGCAGCCGCAGTACCAGCAGGCTCCCGGCGCGCCGGCCCAGGTCTCCAACCCTTTCTCGGGTCTCCCGCTCGTCGACGTCCTGCGTGACGTCGCCGCGCTGGTGCTCCTCGTCACGGCGCTCTTCTACGACTGGAGTGCCGATCTCGGCGTCAGCAAGGGCGCCGAGCTCTGGTACGTCGACGTGTCGCTCGCGTTCGCCCTGGTCTCCCTCGCAGCCACGTACCTCTGGAAGCTCGGCGTGTTCGGGCAGGCATGGAACGTCCGCACCAACGGTCTGATCCGTCTCGGTGCAGCCATTCCCTACTTCATCAGCGTCCTCGTCGTCGTGATCCTCGATCTCGCCGACGACCGTGGCGTATTCGTCGGTGTTGCTGTCGGCCTCTTCGGTGCGATCCTCGCCGCGCAGCCCCGCAAGCACGAGCTGCCGCCCACCTCGCTCGCTCCGAGCGACAAGATCTGGGTCTACGTGACCGGGGGCCTCGTGGCCCTCTCGGCGCTGCTCGCGCTCATCACGTCCCTCATCTACATCGGTGACCTGAACGACTTCGGGGCCGAGGCGCCCGAGATCATCGTGTACGTCATCGCCGCGATCGTCTACACCGTGCTGCTGGCCTACGGTGCAGTCCTGGCTCTGCTCTCGAAGCCGGCTGGCATCGCACTCATCGCCGGCTTCGGTCTGATCGTGCTGATTCTCGGCATGCTGCTCATCGACGGCGAGAACGCGTCGCAGCTCACGGGATTCATCACACTGCCCGGCGGTGTCGAGAGCTTCCAGATCCCGGGCTTCGGTGCGTTCCTGCTCGTCGGTGCAGCCGCTGCTGCCCTCTCACCGGGCGCCTCGCGCGCCACGGGCGGCGCCTCGCACCCGATCTCGCTGGCCGGGGCGGCCAAGTCGGGCTTCCTGCTGCTCGCGCTCGCCTCGCTGATCCACGTGCTTGGCGCGATCTGCATCGGCATCGTCGCCGACGACTTCGGTGCCAGCGTCATCGTGTCGCTCATCATCTCGGTGCTCGCGGCGGGTGTGGCGGTCTTCGGCTTCGTCACGACGTCGTCGACTGGCGCCAAGACACTGCCGCTCGTCGCGGTCGCCGTGTGGGCCGTCCTCGTCATCGTCGCGTCGATCGTCATGGCGATCATCGACGAGGTCTCGCCCGGCTTCGTGAGCCTCGTCGGATCTTCGCAGTCGCTGCCGGCCCACACCTGGCTCGGAGCGATCCTGGCGGCGCTGTTCATCGCCTTCGCGATCACGGGCGCCGGCACGATCGGCAGCGGCGT
>JAHEXN010000235.1 GCA_023252095.1 Actinomycetes bacterium
CGCCGTGCTGGTGGCGGCAGTCGGCGGGCATCATCTGTCGATGGTCGGGCCGCCCGGCGTCGGCAAGACCATGCTCGCGCAGCGCCTGCCGGGGCTGCTGCCCGACCTGGAGCGACAGGACGCGATCGAGGTCAGCGCGGTGCACTCGGTCGCCGGCATGCTGCCGTCCGACGTGCCGCTGCTGAGCCGACCACCGTTTCTCGATCCGCACCACACTGCCAGCGCGGCCGCCATCGTCGGGGGAGGGAGCCGGCAGGTGCGCCCAGGAGCCATGAGCCTCGCGCACCGGGGCGTGCTGTTCCTCGACGAGGCGCCGGAGTTCGCGGTCAACGTCCTCGAGGCCCTGCGTCAGCCGCTCGAGAGCGGCCGCATCGTCGTGGCCCGCTCGGCGCGCACCGTCGTGTATCCGGCCCGCTTCCAGCTCGTCATGGCCGCCAATCCCTGCCCGTGCGGCCAGGCGGCCACGCTCGACTCGTCGTGTCGCTGCACGCCGGCGATGCGACGCCGGTACGGCGAGCGCATCTCCGGCCCCATTCGCGACCGCATCGACATCCGGCGCACGCTCACCGCGCCGTCCCGGCCGGAGCTCGCGGCCACGGTGTCCGCCGGACGGGGCTCGGCCGAGCTGGCCCACCGCGTGCTCGAGGCACGCGAGCGTCAGGCCCATCGGTTCACGGGCGCTCCCTGGCGCACCAACGCGGAGGTGCCCGGCACCGAGCTCCGCAAGACGTGGCCCGTCACCGACGACGCCCGGCTGCTGCTCGACCGACAGCTCCACGCCGACAAGCTGAATCCGCGCAGCGCCGACCGCGTCCTCCGTCTCGCCTGGAGCGTCGCCGACCTCCACGGGCACGACGTCCCCGACGCCGATGACGTCCGCACGGCACTCAGCCTGCGGTCCGACCTGCCGCTCGACGCCGCGATGCGCTCCCTGGTGGCGGCGTGAGCCGGGGCGGGACCGACCGTGACCGCCTGGTCCTGTCCGTGGCCGCCGAGCCCCTCGACCCTCTCGCGCGTGATCTCGTGGCCGTCCACGGGCTCGCGGCGGTGGCCGGCGCCTGCCGTGGCGAGTCCGGCTCTCCTGAGGTCCCGCCGGCATGGGTCGAGCGGGTGGCCCTCGACCCCGTGGACCGGCTGCTCGACGCGGGTGCCGCGGTCGGTGCGCGATGGCTGACGCCCGCGAGCCCGTCGTGGCCGAGCGCCCTCGACGACCTGGCGGGCGTGGACGACCACGGCGCGGCGCCCTGGGGAGTGTGGGTCCGAGGGGAGGGGCCGCTGGAGGTCGAACGTGCCGTCTCGGTCGTCGGAGCACGTGCCTGCACGACGTACGGCGCGGAGGTCGCCGGCGACCTCGGCGCCGACCTCGCCGACCGGGGATGGACCGTCGTGAGCGGCGCGGCCTTCGGGATCGACGCCTGTGCGCATCGCGGGGCACTCGCCGTCGCGGGTCGCACGGTCGCCGTCCTGGCGTGCGGGGCCGACATCGCCTACCCGCTGGCGCACGCGTCTCTGCTCGATCGCATCGCCGAGGAGGGGTGGATCGTCGCGGAGCACCCGCCGGGCTCGCGGCCCCACCGCCACCGGTTCCTGACCCGCAACCGGCTCATCGCGGCGCTGGGCGCCGGCACGGTGGTCGTGGAGGCCGCTCCTCGCAGCGGGTCGCTCAACACCCTGCGCTGGGCCGACCGGCTCGGGCGCTCGTCGATGGCGGTGCCTGGCTCGGTGCTGTCCCGGCAGTCGGGAGGCGCGCACCGCGCCGTCCGTGAGGGCGAGGCGGTGCTGGTCACCTCGGCCGACGACGTCGCCCAGGAGCTCGATGGGCTGGGGTGGGCCGATACCGGTGCCACGGAGGACCTGACCGAGGCCTCCCGACGGCTCCACGGCGCCCTGCCGTCCGACGGGGGCGTCACGGTCGGCGAGCTCGTGGTGCTGCTCGACTCGCCCTTGCGCCACGTGCGCGCGGGGCTGGCTCTGCTCGAACGGCGTGGCCACGCCCGGCGCGCCGACGGCGGCTGGATCGCCCTGGGGCGACTTCCCGGCTGAGACAGTGGGGGCGTGACCGAGAGCGACGTGGCCTGGGACCGGGTCATCGACGACTACGAGCGGCACCTCCGGCTCGAGCGCGACCTCACCGAGCACACCGTCCGCGGGTACGTCAGCGACGTCAAGGGGCTGGCCGAGCACGCGGAACGACTGGGCGTGCGAGATCCGGCCGACCTCACGATCCGCACGGTGCGCAGCCACCTCGCCCAGCAACGCTCGCTCGGCCGTGCCCGTTCGACGCTGGCACGCCGCAGCACCTCGCTGCGGGTCTTCACGGCGTGGCTGCTCCGGACCGGGCGCGCCACCACCGACGCTGCGGCGCTGCTGGTCTCCCCGGCGGCCCGGCGTGAGCTCCCGGCGACGTTGAGTGCCAGCGAGATCCGGGCCGTGCTCGACGCGGCCGCCGAACGGATCGACACGGACGCCGTCACCGGCACCCGCGACCTCGCGATGCTCGAGCTGCTCTACGCGACCGGCATCCGTGTCGGAGAGCTGGTCGGCCTCGACATCGACGACCTCGACCGGGCGCGCCGCCTCGTGCGGGTCTTCGGCAAGGGCCGCAAGGAGCGCTCGGTGCCGTTCGGCCTGCCGGCGCAGGACGCCGTGGAGGCGTGGCTCCAGCACGGGCGGCCCCAGGTCATGACGGGCGCCAGCGGCCCCGCGATGTTCCTCGGCGTGCGGGGCGGACGCATCGACCAGCGCACCGTGCGGGAGGTCGTGCACCGCCGGCTGGCCGACGTCGAGGGAGTTCCCGACCTCGGCCCGCACGGGCTGCGGCACACCGCCGCCACCCACCTCCTCGAGGGAGGTGCTGACCTGCGATCGGTCCAGGAGGTGCTGGGACACGCCTCGATCGGGACGACGCAGATCTACACGCACGTCAGCAACGAACGGCTGCGCGCCGCGTTCCGCCAGGCGCACCCCCGCGCCTGAACCCAGCAGGTCCGCTCACAGCAGCGGTGCCGGATCGACGGCCACGCCGCCGTCGTGCACCGAGAAGTGCAGGTGGCACCCCGTGGACGTGCCGGTCGTGCCGACCCGCGCGATCGGCTCGCCCGCCGCGACGGCCGAGCCCGGCGTCACGCTCGCCGACGAGAGGTGGCTGTAGGACGTGACCCGTCCTCCGCCGTGGTCGATCTCGACGCGCAACCCGAACCCTCCCGCACGCCCCACGCGGGTCACGGTGCCACCCGCCGCGGCGGCGACCGGGGTGCCGCACGGCGCGCCGAAGTCGATCCCGTCGTGGGTTCGGGGCTCGCCGGTGATGGGGTGGATCCGCATGCCGAAGCCGGATGTCACGGGTGCGGCGAGCGGCGGTTGCAGAACCCCCGACCCCAGCGCGGGAGGCGACGGCGGGGGACCATCGGGACTGATGAGCCGGTACCGGCCGCCCAACAGCTCCGTCGGGTCGAGGTACGTCTCGCCCTCGAGTCGACCGAGGTGCAGGCAGGCGGCGGCGCCGCATCCGGCGTGGCCGGGCAGCAACGTGCCGATCGGTTGCCCCGCGTCGACGCTCCTGCCGGGCTCCACGGTTGCGTGCACGGGTTGGTAGGTCGACCGTTCGGCGCCGTGGGCGATCGTCACGACCGGGGTCCCCGCGACGTCGCCGACGAAGGCGACCGTTCCGGCCGCGACCGCCGTGACGGCCTCTCCGGGGGCTCCCGCCAGGTCGATACCGCGATGACCGGCGGCGTACGGGCCGGGGGGAGCGGCGTAGGAGCGGTCGATCTTCCGGCCGCCGAGCGGCCAGGACCACGACCCGTCGGCCCGCGCGGACGACACTGTGCCGCCCACGAGAAGGACGATGAGCAGCGCGACACCGGCGCGAGAGGCGCGTGAGTGGAGGTGACGGAGCATGAGTCCACGTCAGCGCACGGGAGCCGGGCCCGACACCCCGTACGACCCACCTGTGGACCGTGCCCGCCTGTGGACCGACACGGCGACGGCCCCGGTCACCACGGATTTCGTGCACCCGGGCCTCGTGGCCTAGGATGGTCCGAGCACCTCCTCTGGGGGTGACTTCGCGTGCCGTCATCCGCATCGGCGTCGCTCACGGGCCCAGCCCGGAGCGCAGCCACCGCGGGCGAGGTCCTGGTCCGGCCCCAGCAGTACAGGGTCCGGTAGGCCCCGTCACGGCACCAGGGCGCGGACACGGTGTCCGTGCGTCAACCAGGAACGGGCCGTCGTGCCCAGAAACGAGAGATCACCATGGCCGTCGTGACCATGCGTCAGCTGCTGGAGAGCGGTGTCCACTTCGGACACCAGACTCGCCGCTGGAACCCCAAGATGAAGCGCTTCATCTTCACCGAGCGCAACGGCATCTACATCATCGACCTCCAGCAGTCGCTGGCGTACATCGATGCGGGCTACGAGTTCGTCAAGACCACCGTCGCCCGTGGCGGCACGATCCTGTTCGTCGGCACCAAGCGCCAGGCGCAGGAGCCGATCCAGGAGCAGGCCACCCGCGTCGGCATGCCCTATGTCAACCAGCGTTGGCTCGGTGGCATGCTCACCAACTTCACCACGATGCACCAGCGCCTGCAGCGCATGAAGGAGCTCGAGGAGATCGACTTCGACCAGGTCGCTGGTTCGGGTCGCACCAAGAAGGAGCTCCTCCAGATGCGCCGCGAGTTCGACAAGCTCTCGCGCACCCTGGGCGGCATCCGCGACATGGCCCGCACCCCGGCCGCGCTGTGGATCGTCGACACCAAGAAGGAGCACCTGGCGGTCGACGAGGCCAAGAAGCTCGGCATCCCGATCGTCGCGATCCTCGACACCAACTGCGATCCCGACGAGGTCGACTTCCCGATCCCGGGCAACGACGACGCGATCCGTTCCGTCGCGCTGCTGACGCGGGTCATCGCCGACGCCGTGGCCGAGGGCCTTGTGTCCCGCGGTGGCGCCAAGACCGGTGAGGAGTCGGCCGGCGAGGAGCTCGGTGCCGGCGAGCCGCTGGCCGAGTGGGAGGCCGAGCTGCTGACCACCGACGCCGCCCCTGCTGCTGCCGACGCGCCCGCCGCCGAGGCTGCTCCGGCTGTCGAGGAGACCCCGGCCGCCGAGGCCGCTCCGGTCGAGACCCCCGCCGAGGAGGCCCCGGTTGCTGCCGAGGCCACCGAGGCCGCGGAGTCGGACGCCGCCACCACCGAGTCCTGATCCAGAGATCCTTCCCTTTTCAGAATTGAGGTAGCGACACATGGCGATTGCCGCCGCTGATGTCAAGAAGCTCCGTGACGCCACGGGCGCCGGCATGATGGACGCCAAGAAGGCGCTCACCGAGGCCGACGGCGACTTCGAGAAGGCCGTCGAGATCCTCCGCATCACGGGAGCGGCCAAGGCCGCCAAGCGTGGCGCGGAGCGCGAGGCCTCCTCGGGTCTTGTCGCCTCGTCGGGCAACGCGATCGTCGAGCTCAACTCCGAGACCGACTTCGT
>JAHEXN010000236.1 GCA_023252095.1 Actinomycetes bacterium
CACTTCGCTGGTCCGGATGAACACAAACGATGTCGTCGGTCGGGTAGACGCCGAGTACTTCGTCCCCGCGGGCTTTTCGACGTTTCGAGCTATTCTCGGAGCTTCGCGCCACAACGAGCTTGGGCAGACCTTCAATGTCGGCATCTACTTTGAAGGCGTATTGCAGACGACGTATGACGTGTCGTACAAGTCCGATATACAGATTGCGTTACAAGTTCCGCCCGGCGCCACTGTGATCACACTGACGAATCAAGCCTACGATCGCTACGGGTACGGGTCAGTTATATTCGGCAACGCTCGCTTCACTAGATCCTGAGCTCTCCGCAGGCGAGAACCGAGTCGTGCCCGAGTACGCGCCCCCTTCGGCATCCTCTTCGCTGCCACCACCTGCACGATCGTTCACCAGGCGCAAAGCAGTAGGCCCGCCGTTTCCGGCGGGCCTACTTTGAAGGACCTCGGTTCTCTCACTCATGTCCTTACTTTGAGTGCGAGCCCCGTGGCGGAGCATAGGAGACTCCGTCGCGGGCTCCTCCTCGAATCGCTAGACCCGATAAACGCTGAGAGGCCCGCCCCGAAGAACAGGGTGGGCCTCTCAGCGTTGGTGGAGCATAGGAGATTCGAACTCCTGACCTCTTCCATGCCATGGAAGCGCGCTACCAACTGCGCCAATGCCCCGCTGTGGGTGACCCGAAGGCCGATCACCAACCTTAGTAGATGCCCCCCGCAAGCACCAAACCGGGTCAGTCGTCGTCGGTCATGACGGGTTCGGGGAGCGTGCCGGCGTTCCACTCCGTGAGGCGCCAGTAGCGGTGCTGCGGCGGGCCGGACTCGGTCAGGACCGACCACGAACAGTTGCTCAGAGCCCCGAACGTGCGCCACGTCGACTGCGGGAACCCGAGGAACGAGCACACGCCAGTGCGGATGACCGCGCCGTGGGCCACGACGACGAGCGTCGCGTCGGACGGCAGGCTCTGGAGCTCCTCGTGCAGTGCAGCGGCGAACCGCTCCCCTGCCTCGAGGTGGGTCTCGGTGTCGGGGATCTGCGTCTCGTCGCCGTCGATCCAGGCCCGCATCGCCACCGGGAACTTCTCGAACGACTCCTGCCACGTGAGTCCCTCACGGGCGCCGAAGTTCATCTCGCGGAACCGCTCGTCGGGCTCGACCTCGACCCCCGCCACCCGACCCAGCGCCTCGGCGGTGTGCCGGGCGCGCTGCAGGTCGCTGCAGACGATGCGGTGCGGCTGGAGGGCCGCCAGACGCAGCGCGGCGGCCTCGGCCTGCTGCACGCCGACCTCGTCGAGCGGGGTGTCGGTCTGACCCTGCACCCGGCCGGCCACGTTCCACTCCGTGCGCCCGTGGCGCCAGACGATGACCTGACGGCTCATTTGACTGAGACTTCGGGGCAGTCGCGCCAGAGGCGTTCGAGGGCGTAGAACTCGCGCTCCTCGACGTGCTGGACGTGCACCACGATGTCGGCGAAGTCGAGCAGGATCCACCGGCCCTCGCGGGAGCCCTCGCGCCGCACGGCCTTGGCGCCGTGCTCGCGCAGCTTGTCCTCGACCTCGTCCTGCACGGCGCGGGCCTGCGTGGAGCTCGTGACCGAGCAGATCAGGAAGACGTCGGTGATGAAGAGCTGGTCGGAGACGTCGAAGGCGCGCACGTTGGTGGCCGACTTCTCGGTCGCGGCCGCCGCGGCGATGCGGGTCAGGTCGAGGGCGAGCTCGGTGGCGGTCATGAGGTGGGGATTCCCTTTTCGGTGGGGGCGTAGAGCCCGTGCTTGGCGACGTACTGGACGACGCCGTCGGGCACGAGGTACCAGACAGGTTGACCGCTGCGGACGCGGTCGCGGCAGTCGGTCGAGGAGATGGCGAGGGCGGGGATCTCGAGCACGGTGACCCGGCCCTGCGGCAGGCCCGCGAGCATCGACTCGTCGAGGTCGTGCCCGGGACGCGTGCAGGCCACGAACTGGGCCAGCTCGAAGATCTCGTCGTGGTCGCGCCACGTGAGGATCTGGGCCATCGCGTCGGCGCCGGTGATGAAGAACAGGTCGGCGTCGGGACGCTGCCGGGCGATGTCGGTCAAGGTGTCAACCGTGTAGGTCGGACCGCTGCGGTCGATGTCGACCCGGCTGACCTCGAAGCGTGGATTGGCGGCCGTCGCGATGACGGTCATGAGGTACCGGTGCTCGGCCGGCGAGACCTCACGGTCGGCCTTCTGCCAGGGCTGGCCCGTGGGCACGAACACGACCTCGTCGAGGTCGAACGTCGCCTGCACCTCGCTCGCGGCCACGAGGTGGCCGTGGTGGATGGGGTCGAACGTGCCACCCATGACACCGACCCTCCGCCGCGGGGCAGAGGGTCGTGGCGGGGCGTGGTTCGCGCTCAGGTGTGCTCGCGACCCTTGCCGAAGGCCAGCAGGATGAACAGGAGCGAGAAGAGAATGCCGAGCGCCACCGCACCGATGATGTACGGGTTGATGGCGGCTTCCTCGGCGTGCTCGGAGTTCTCAGCCGCGGCGACCAGGATCGTGGAAAGCATGGGCGTCAATCTACCAGCGCCCACGACCGTGCACGCCAGGGTCAGCGCACGTGGCCGTCGCCCTCCACGACATAGGTCGTGGTGGTCATCTCCTGCAGGCCCATCGGGCCGCGCGCGTGCAGCTTCTGGGTCGAGATGCCGATCTCGGCACCGAAGCCGAACTCCCCGCCGTCGGTGAACCGCGTGGACGCGTTGACCATGACCGCGGCGGAGTCGACTCCGAGCGTGAAGCGCCGCGCCGTGGCCGCCGAGCGCGTCACGATCGCCTCGGTGTGGCCCGAGGAGAACCTCCGCACGTGGGCCACCGCGTCGTCGACCGAGTCGACCACACGGGCCGAGATCTCGAGGTCCAGGTACTCCGTGGCGTAGTCCTCGTCAGTGGCCTCCACGACCGCTGGGTCCGTCGCGCGGAACGCGGCATCGCCGTGGATCACGACCCCGTGCCCACGCAGGGCCGCAACGACCTTCGGCAGGAACTGGTCCGCGACGTCGCGGTGCACGAGCAACGACTCCGCCGCGTTGCAGACGCTCGTGCGGTGGGTCTTGGCGTTCACGACGATGTCGAGCGCCATCGCAAGGTCGGCCTCGGCATCGACGTACACGTGGCAGTTGCCCGTGCCGGTCTCGATGACGGGCACCGTGGACTCCTCCACGACGGCTCGGATCAGCCCTGCACCGCCGCGCGGGATGACCAGGTCGACGAGTCCCCGAGCGCGCATGAGCTCGGTGGCCGAGGCCCGGTCGTCGCTGGAGAGGAGCGAGATCAGGTCGGCGGGCAGGCCGGCCTGCTCGATCGCAGCGCGCATGACCTCGACGATCACGGCATTGGACCGCGCGGCCGACGCCGACCCGCGCAGGACGACCGCGCTGCCGGCCTTGAGGCAGATCGCCGCGGCATCGGCGGTGACGTTCGGACGCCCCTCGTAGATCATGCCGATCACGCCCATCGGCACGCGGATCTGCGTGAGACGCAGACCGTTGGGCAGCACCGAGCCGCGCACGACCTCGCCGATCGGGTCCGGCAGCCCGGCGACGTCCCGCACTCCCTGCGCGAAGGCGGCGACCCGGGCGGGGTCCAACCGGAGCCGGTCGACGACGTTCTCACCCGTGCCCGCCGCACGGGCGGCCACGACGTCGAGGTCGTTGGCCTCGACGATGCGGTCGGTCGCCGCGACCAGCGCGTCGGCCGCCGCCAGGAGTGCCGCGTCCTTCGCGGCACGCGTGGCGGTGGCGAGCACGATCGAGGCCTCACCGGCCCGTCGGGCGGTCGCGTGCACCTCGTCGCGGGCTGCGGTGGAGGTGTCGTCGGACAACAGGCTCATGCGCGAATCCTATGCCGCCGCGCCTGGCCGGGATCGGCTACTGGGCCCGCCGCACAGCGGAGCTGTCCTGCTCCTCCGGCTCGCGGTCTCGCCGATGCACCCACGCGTACGGTCGGTGGACGCCACGGACGTACGGCCGACCTCCGGCGACGCCGGTGTACCGGTCGATCTCCGCCCACTTCGCGCAGTCGGCGAGCACTGGGCACGCCCGGCAGATCTCGAGGAGAGGGGCCGCCGCAGCGAGTGCCTCGTCGACGGACCGGGCCTCGGCCCAGATGTGCTCACCCTCGGCCCACTCGGCCTCCCGGCCGACGCAGCTCCCCCGGTCCAGGCGTGCCGAGGCCTCGGCCGCCTGCACGTCGCGGAGCGACGGACGCAGGCTCGGTCCCTGTCGCTGACCCGCCGCCGTCACCTGGACCTCCTGCGCTGCGCTCCCAGGGGCGTAGCCCCGTTCATGTTCCCGAACACCGTCACGTCGCCCCCCACAGTCGGCGTAGTCAGGTCTCCCGGCCGGTCGACTCGCGGCGATCCTGCACTGAGCAGCCCGCCGACGACGACCGCGCGAACCGGTGCCCCTCGACGTTGGATGAACGTCCCAGAATCGGCCGCGACCGTGGCCCCTCAGGCGCCGGCGGAGCCTGTCGCGGATCGCATCACGGCAGCCACCGCCGTGCGGGAGTCGACACCCAGGCGGTCGAAGATCGCCGTCACGTGCTTCTCGATGGCCTTGACCGATAGACCGAGCGAGTCGGCGACCTCGGCGTTCGTCAGGCCGTCGGCCACGAGCGCCGCCACCTCGGCCTGCCGCGTCGTCAGGGAGGACCGTGAGCCCGACGCCGGGCCGTCGCCCACCGGGACGATCCGCGCCAGGTCGACCCGGCGGGGCGCCGCCAGGAGACGCAAGATCTCCGAGACGTCCCGCTCGACGGTCTTGACCGAGACCCGCAGGAGCTCGGCGATCTCACGGTTGCGTCTGCCGAGCGCCGCCAGACGCGCCACGAGCTGGCGTCGTCCGTCGAGCTGGTCCCAGCCGATGCCGGGAACCGGTCGCGGTGCCACTCCCCAGCTCGCCAGCTCGCGCTCGAACCAGGCGGTCACCTCCTCCGGCCCTGCCTCGCTCGCGAGCCAACCGGCCTCGGCCGCCGCAGCGGCGTCGCCGGTGCCCTGCTCCGCGACAGCGCGGAGCAGGCGTGCCCGCAGCACGTACAGGGCTCCCCCGACGTTGTCGGCCCGCTCGCCGGAGGCCTGCGCCTGGGCGCTCGCAGCGTCCAGGTCGCCGGCCACGACGGCGAGGCGGGCTCGCGCGCGGTGGAGGGCAGCATCAGCCATGGGGTGCTCGGACACGTCGAGCACGTCGGCCAGGCGGACGTAGTCGGCGGCGACCGCAACCTGGGCGTTCGCCAGCGCACCCTCCACCATGACGTCGACCGCGTAGGCGCGGGCGAACAACGGGAGCTCCGGAACGCCATGGCCTCCGCACGAGGTGAACAACAGCTCGGCGGCGGCCGTCGGGCGGCCCGCAGCACTTAGCGCCAGCGCTCCCAGCACGTACGCCATCTGCTCGGCGAACGTCCGCGCTGTCGGCACCCGC
>JAHEXN010000237.1 GCA_023252095.1 Actinomycetes bacterium
CTCCGACGGTAGAACCTCAACAGCGGTTGAGGTCAAAAGGTCATCCGTCACACGTCGCTCCGGCCGGGGTCGCTCAGGGCAGCTCGGCCGCCAGGACGGACTGCAGGTGATCGTGGACCACGTCCATCGGCGCGCAGGAGCGGTCGGCGATGCACCGTGTCACGGCGCCTTCGATGCACGTCACGATGAGGGACGCGAGTCGCTTCGCCGTGGCTGCGTCGGCACCGTCTCGCACGAGGGCGGCGGCGATCAGCGACTCCCAGGCCTCGAACGACGCCGCAGCGATGTCTGCCGCCTCCGCGTGGTGCGGCCGGCTCGCCGCTGCCGCCGCAACCGGGCAGCCCTGCTCGAAGTCTGAGTCGGTGAGCACGTGTCGCCAGTGATCGACAAACGTCGTGAGCGCGGCCGAGGAGTGCTGCTCGGCGGCTTGCTTCACGACGGCGGTGATCCAGGTTGCCGCGAGCTCGACGGCGGCCACCGTCAGCTCCTTCGTGCCGCCGGGGAAGTGCGTGTAGAACGAGCGGCGAGCGGCCCCGCTCTCGGCGAGGACGTCGGCCACGGACAGGTGTGACCAGCCGTCGCGGCGACCGAGCGCGATGGCACTCATCAGCAGACGTTCCTTGGCGTGAACTGCCATGTGTCGCACTCCTTGTGACGCTCGTTGCACTGAGTAGACGTAACCGTCTCGTTACTTTAGGTTGAGGCCAGACGAGACGATTCAGTCTACAAGACGACAGGAACCCCACGTGACCTCAGCAGCAACTGTGCACCAGACCGTCGGGCACACCCGGACCGATCGGCGCGTCTGCGTGATCGGTGCCGGCTTCAGCGGCCTCGGCGTCGCGTACGCCCTCAAGCGTGACGGCATCGCCTTCGACGTGGTCGAGGCGACGGGCGCGGTGGGCGGCAACTGGAGCCACGGTGTCTACGACTCGTCGCACCTGATCAGCAGCAAGCGGTCGACGGCGTACCAGGAGTACCCGATGCCGAAGGAGTGGGCGACCTTCGCGCCGCGGGAGAACATGCGCGAGTACTTCAACAGCTACGCCGACCACTTCGGCATCCGCGAGCACATCGAGTTCGACAAGGAGGTCACGCGACTTGAGCCCCTCGACTCCGACGGAGCGAGTGGGTGGTCGATCGAGTTCGCCGACGGCGAGCAGCGCACGTACGACGCGGTCGTCGTGGCCAACGGGCACGACTGGTCGCCGCACGTTCCGACCTATCCCGGGGAGTTCACGGGCGAGCAGCTCCACTCCAAGGAGTACTTCCGCCCGAGCGACGTCAAGGGCGACCGCGTCCTGGTGGTCGGGGCCGGGAACTCGGCCGTCGACATCGCGGTCGAACTGTCCGCGACGCGCGAGGTCGACGTCTCGATGCGCCGCACGTACTGGTTCCTGCCCAAGACGATCGGTGGTGTCCCGACCGCCGAGCTCGACCGGTGGTGGCAGCCCGAGTGGATCCAGCGGCGCGCCCTGAAGCTCGCCCTGCGGATCCATCCCGGCCCCATGAGCCGGTACGGACTGCCCGAGCCCGAGCACGACATCTTCGCGACCTCGCCCACGGTCAACGAGACGTTCCTGGCCGCGCTGCGGCACGGCGACGTCCACTACCGGCCCGGCATCGAGCGCCTCGACGGTGACACCGTGCACTTCACCGACGGCACGTCCGGCCAGTACGACACGATCATCTGGGGCACGGGGTTCCACGTCGACTTCCCGTTCCTCGACGAGAAGCACGTGCCGCGCGGCGACGACGGCAAGCCCGTCCTCGTGGCCCGCATGGTGCCGCCCGGCGGGATCCGGAACCTGTACCTGTTCGGCGTGATCTTCCCCCGCAGCGGTGGCGGTCCCCTGATCAGCCGCGCCGGGCACGTCCTGACCCGGGCCATCCGGTGGCAGTGGCTGGCCGACTACCCGATCTCGACGAAGCTCGGCATCATCCAGAAGCCCACCTCGCAGATGACCATCGGAGCCGGCCACCTGACCCGTCGCCTCTGGATCGGGCGCAAGTACGTCGACCTGCGCCTCCGCCTCGCCAGCCGCGGTCGTTGGTGACCCGAGCGACGACGGGCTGGTCGTCGCGGCGGACGGCCAGGGGCGTCTCGGTCGCGACCATCATCCAGCCGAGCAGTGGCCACGGTTCAGCCCTGTCGTCGCGCCCGGGTCCCTGAACCAGTGAGGCGCCTGAGCGCGGAACTGGTCGGACGAGAGCGTGCCCGCTGCTTCGGGCAGCCGGCCGAGCAGTGGCTGGCCGAAGAGGCGCGGGATGTCGGCCTGGTTGGACTGCTCGGCGAGTCCGGGTTCCGTGGAACAGGAGCCGAGGACGACCTGAGCCGTGATTCCGGCCTCGGCGAGGGAGGCGAGTGTCAGGGCGATGTGGTTGAGGGTTCCGAGCCCCTCGCGAGCGACGAGGACGACGTCGGCGCCCAGCTGTGCGGCGAGGTCGCGGATGGTTCCGCCGTGCAGGTCGAGCCGGACCAGCAGTCCACCGGCTCCCTCGACGATCACGACGTCCGCGTCGAGGCCCCGGATGGTCTCCGCGTGGTCGGCCACGGTGGGCAGGCGAGCGTCGACGGCCCGTGCGGCGGACTCGGGGGCCAAGGGGAGCTCCAACCGCGACAGCTCGTGGACGTCCGAGAGTCCGGTGAGTGCGGCGACCGTCTCGATGTCCCCTGGTTCCCCGGGGGCCACCCCGGTCTGGACGGGCTTCACGACCGACACTCGGAATCCCTCCGCCTCGAGGGTGACGGCCAGGGCTGCGGTGACGACGGTCTTCCCGACGGACGTGTCGGTGCCGGTCACCACGACGTAGCGGGAGGTCGGCAGGCTCATGGCACCACCGAGGCGAGCACCTGGGTGGCGCGCGCCAGCGAGGCGTCGCTGACCGCGGCCGACGCGGTGAGGCGCAGCCGGCTGATCCCGTCGGGGACGGAGGGCGGGCGGAAGGCGCCGACCCTGATGCCGGCGTCGAGGCAGGCCGCCTGCGCGTCGAGCGTCTCTCGGGGTCCGGGCATCGGGACCGACATGACGGCGCCCGCAGGGTCGTCGATGCCGACAGCGTCGGCGAGTGCGCGCGCGACATGGTTGACCCGCTCGACCAGCGCGGGCTCGGCGGCGGTGATGCGCAGTGCTGCCAGAGCCGCTGCGGTCGAGGCGGGTGCGAGCCCGGTGTCGAAGATGAAGGGCCGTGCCCGGTTGACGAGGTGCTGCACGACGGCCTCGCTGCCCAGGACGGCTCCGCCTTGGCTGCCGAGCGCCTTGGAGAAGGTCATGGTCACGATGACGTCGGGGCGTCCCGCGAGTCCGATCTCGTGGACGAGCCCGCGACCGTGGCCCGCCACACCGATGCCGTGGGCCTCGTCGACCAGCAGCGTCGCGCCGTGGCGGTGGCAGACGTCGGCGAGATCGACCAGCGGGCTGGCGTCACCGAGCACGGAGTAGATGGACTCGACCAGCACCATGGCCCGGGGGTGGCTGCGGCGGGCCAGTGCGATCTCGACGGCCTCGACGTCGTTGTGCGGCACGACGGTGACGTGGGCCCGCGCCAGCCGGCACGCGTCGACGAGCGAGGCGTGGACGTGACCGTCGGAGACGATCACCGTGTCGCTGTCGGCCAGCGCGGTGACGGCGCCGAGATTGGCCTGGTAACCGGTGGAGAAGGCCAACGCTGCCGGCTGACCCGTGAAGTCTGCGAGGACCGACTCGAGCTCGGCGTGGAGGGTGAGGGTGCCGGTGACCAGTCGTGACGCTCCGGCACCGGCCCCCCACGTGTGCGCAGCCTCGGCGGCGGCGGTGGTCACCCGCGGGTCGCGCACGAGGCCGAGGTAGTCGTTGCCGGCCAGGTCCAGCAGCTCGCTCGACGGGTGCCGCGGCACGAGGGCGCGGGTGAGTCCGGACGACTCGCGATGCGCGGCCTGGTCCGAGAGCCATGCGTGGAGGGTCATGCCGACGCCCCCGCCGCGGCCACGAGTCCGGTGCAGATGGTGGCCAGGTCGTCGTCGGAGCAGATGTAGGGCGGCATCGTGTAGATCAGGTCGCGGAAGGGTCGCACCCAGACCCCGTGGTCCAGCGCGGTCCTGGTCACCGTCTCCATGTCGACACTGCGATCGAGCTGGATCACCCCGACGGCACCGAGCACGCGGACGTCGACGACGTGATCGAGCGCTGCCGCCGGCGCGAGTCCGGTGGCGAGGGCCCGGCCGATCCGGGCGATGTTCGGCCGCCAGCCCGACGCCGTCAGGAGGTCGAGGCTGGCCGCCGCGACGGCGCACGCCAACGGGTTGGCCATGAAGGTCGGGCCGTGCATCAGGACCCCGGACTCCGAGCTCGCGATGCCCTCGGCGACGTGCGGCTGGCACAGCACGGCCGCGAGAGTGAGGTAGCCACCGGTCAGGGCCTTGCCGACGCACATGATGTCGGGGACGATCCCGGCGTGCTCGACCGCGAACATCGCGCCGGTGCGCCCGAAGCCCGTGGCGATCTCGTCGGCGATCAGCAGGACCCCCAGCGCGTCCGCGCGGAGCCGCAACCAGGTCAGCGCCGCCGGCGGATAGACGTGCATCCCGCCAGCGCCCTGCAGGACGGGCTCGATGATGATCGCGGCGACCTCATCGGCATGGCTCGTGAGAACGGCATCGGCCTCGTCGATCCAGGTCGTGAGGTCGGCGTCGACACCCGCAGGCGGGCGCGGCAGGAACACCTGCGGCCGCAGCACCTCGGCGAACATCGTGTGCATCCCGCTGACGGGGTCGCAGACGCTCATCGCGCCCAGGGTGTCGCCGTGATAGCCCCCGCGCAGGGTCGCGATCCTGGTCCGCGCAGGGCGTCCGCGCCCGCGCTGGAATTGGAGGGCCATCTTGAGGGCCACCTCGACCGACACCGATCCGGAGTCGGCGAGGAAGACGTGGTCCAGCCCCGGCGGCGACATCGCGACGAGTCTTCGCGCCAGCTCGATCGCCGGCTCGTGGGTGAGCCCGCCGAACATGACGTGCGCCATGACATCGGCCTGGGCGTGCAGGGCGGCATCCAGCGCGGGGTGGCGGTACCCGTGGATCGCCGCCCACCACGAGGACATCGCGTCGATGGGAGTGCGGCCGTCGTCGAGCGTGAGGTGCACCCCTCGGGCTGAGCGCACGAGCAGCGGCGCCTGTGACGCGGGCATCGGGGCGTACGGATGCCACACGTGGGCACGGTCGTACGCCAGGAGCTGGGTCATGATGAGCCAGCGTAACCTGAACACTGTTCAGGCCGGTCGTCGACCTGAACAGTGTTCAGGTTAGGGTGTCGCGCATGACCGACGTCCTGAAGATCGCCCGTGACCGCGTGCTCGTCCACGGGGAGGGCCTGCCGGAGGATCTCCTCGTCGAGATCCTGCGCCTCCCTGACGAGAAGGTGCCCGACCTGTTGGCTCTGGCCCATGAGGTGCGCATGACGTGGTGCGGCC